>USNC01000010.1 GCA_900555915.1 uncultured Porphyromonadaceae bacterium
CGAGATCGCTCAGTGTCTCGTGGGCTCGGAGATGTGTATAAGAGACAGGACATTGACAGTACCGGAGCATTCGCTGAGTCGATATATGGTCGCAGATGGCTGGCGCGAATTTGGAAGAATGACTGAATGTTCAAATTTCCTATGCCGTCCGGCCGCTGTCAGTGCGCTCAATAGTTCCCATACTGAAAACCTTATATTGAATAGCGACGGTGAATGGGAAGTGGTTAAAAAACCCGAATGGTGCAAACTTTCAAAGACTTCAGGCAATCTAAAGGGTGAATTGACGGTGACCATAAGCGAACTCCCCAAAGGTGACGGTCATAGAGAAGGGAAAATCGTGTTCAGTCTGAAAGGAACGGAGGTGACGACAGAATGCAAGATATCCCAATACGACTACATGTATAAGGAGGATGAATGTGTCACATTGCAGACGGCAACGAAAGGCAATGGAATTGACATTGTCTTTGTAGGCGATGGCTGGGATGCCGAGTCTATTGCAAATGGCAATTATCTTAATCTTGTCAATGAACAGGTGGAACATTTTTTTGGAATTGAGCCATATGCTACCTACAGGAACCGTTTTAATGTATATGCATGCATGAGCATGTCGCAAGAAACAGGTGTAAATACTACATCGACATGGTGCAATACACGCTTCATGACTTTTTATGCGCATGATTGCGACGGCAACGCCTATCTCGGTCTTGATGATGCGGACGGCGTGTTTGATTACGCGTTAAGCCACTCTCCATTAAAATCCGAAAATCTTGATAAGTCGCTCATTGTCCTGACACTTAATAACAATGAATATGGCAGCAATACTATTATCACGGAAAATGGGTCTGCCATATCCATCTGTTGCTCAAGCGAGGACTCTTATCCGATGGACACCCGGGGCATAATCCAGCACGAGGCGTGCGGTCATGGATTTGGCAAACTTGCAGAGGAGCGTATTTCCGAAAACAGATACATCTCCATCAAAGAGCAAAATGAAATAAGGAATGCACAGTGGCGCGGCTGGTACCAGAACATATCCTTGTCAGGGAAGGCAACCGACGTGTCATGGGCGGATTTGATCTTAGATCCGCGTTACAGCGACAGGGTCGACATTTTTGAAGGTGCCTACGGAAAGACGCGCGGCGTCTACCGCGCGGAAATAAACACATGCATGAATTACGGCATTCCGTATTTCAGCGCGGCTGCACGCTTGGACATCATGCGGCGCATACTCCAGTATTCAGGCGAGGAATTCACTATGGAGAAATTCTACGCCACTGATTCCGACAGGTGGGGATCGACGGGTCCATCCACAAGGGCGGACGTGCCCGACGATGGCAGGCAATACATCAATTCAGGACTGCATCACCCGGTCCGTAAAGTAAAATCAAAGAAGTACTAAATCGTAAAAAAAATATATATCTTATGAATACACATAAATCACTGCTCCTTTTCGGAGCCGCTCTCTCGCTTCCTGCAACTCGGAAGATGCTCCGGCTCCTGCAGCCGATAAGGAGATCGCTTTCATATGCGAGTATGACGGCGACGGCACCCGTGCCTCTGACACGAGTTTTGAGAGCAACGACAGAATAGGTGTCTATCTTGTGGCGCAGGATGCCGCTCTTCAGATAGCCGGCAACGAACTCAACAACGAACTTTTCACCTACAACGGTTCGTCCTGGAAATCCGCCCGCAAGACTTATTGGGACAACGGCACATACAAGGTGTATGCCTACTATCCCTACACAGCCTCTGTCAATGACACCGAGGATTTCACTTTCTCGATTGCCGAAGATCAGTCGAATCATGCGGGATTCACAGCGTCCGACTTTCTTTGGGCAAGCAAGGAGGGCGTGACGGCATCGGCTTCTCCGGTGACTCTGAAATTCTCCCATCGTATGAGCAAGGCAATTGTGAAATTGGAGAAGAGTGAAGACTATGAAGGCAACATTCCGTCAGACTGCGAGGTATATATCCACTCTACAGTGGGCACTGCCTCGATCGACCTTGAGACGGGTGGCGCATCGAAAGACATTTATGCGGGTACCGGCACAATCAAAGCTAAGAAAATCAGCAATACGGAATATCAGGCTATTGTGGTGCCGCAGAACATAGAGAGCCGCCGTCCGTTGGTGGAGGTGGTGACTCAGGGTGTAAGTTATCTGATGGAGGGAAAGATATCGTTCAAGCAGGGATATGCGCACACCATCGTGGTGATCCTCTCCAAAAACCCGACACAGACCAAGATCGAAATAGGCGGCTCGATAGGAGGTTGGAACTGATATCACGCCTTTATGCTGCGAAGTGCCGGGGTGTGGAACTTGTAATTAGCTTAAATTCATGAATAAAAACATTATCATTATTATATCTTGCTTTCTCGCTGCCCTGACATCTTCGGCGGCGGGAAAGTGGCGTGGCGACCTGAATGCCGACGGAAAAGTGGATCTTGCCGATATGGTTTTCCTTGCCAAGGCTATCAACAGCGGCAACGCCGGCGCGGATTGCGACCTGAACTTATCCGGCAAGGTGGATGACTTTGATCTTGAGACTCTTGCAAACATCATTCTTTCCGGAAAACTTGTGGAAGACGAGGGTTTCAACGTCGGCATAGGGGGGTGGGATGATTCCGGTGAAGATTATGGCGGCATTGTGAAGGCTCCCGCTTTTCACGCGGCTCGTCAGGCTGAGTCCACGCGTTTCTATATTGATAATTCAAGAAAAGAAGGCGAAGGCTATGCTGTCGATTTCGGAATCGGGAGTGGGGAAGAGGCTCCTGTTGCTGTGCTTTTTAATATTCAGGTACCCGGACCGAGTTTCCTCTATTTCGACAAAAACAATCTTGTAAATCTTGACAATAGTCTGTTGGACGGTCATAGAATTTACGGTAATGTCCGGCTTGAGTTGGAAAATATTTGGAGTGAATTCTATGTCTTGCGTTTCATCTTGTTTTCGCCGGATTTAAAAGCCTTGAAAGCTCCTGTGGGTAAACTTGGGTCAATCTCGTATTCAGGCGCCGGCGAACTATGGTTCTCCTATCTGTTTTCAGACTGTCAGATGGTCGTGCCGGGGACGGATGTAGTATATTCACCGGATGCACATGATGGTTGGATATGGTGGATACAGCAGCAGGTTCTTGTGCAATCAATCAGCATCGAGGGTATTCCTGATGGCCATATTATGGTGGGTGACAGGTTTAGATTACGTGCGGTCGTATCGCCGGAAGAGGCCTCTAACAAGTCTGTAGTCTGGGGCTCGTCTGATCAGGGAGTAGCGTCGATAGACAGTGACGGGAATGTGGAAATCACAGGCGCGGGCAGCGTTGCGATTACAGCGGTTGCCGCTGACGGAGGAGGTTGCGAGGCTTCCGTAGTGATAAATGCGGTTTCCGGAGTGGATGCAATGTTTGTTGATGAGGGTCCGTATAAGGTTTTCAATCTCAACGGATGCCTGATTCTCGACAGCACGGACTATACCGATGTCATGCGGCTGCCACGAGGCGTATACATAGTGAGGTCCGGAGCCACAACACGCAAATTGTCGCTTTAAGACCGGTGGATGGACCTTCCTGGAGAAGTCCCGTCGCATCCTAAAACCATCCGACCACAAAACCTTCAGGTTGAGCTTGTGCTCGACTTGAAGGTTTTGCAATGCCGGTCAGTCGGTTATTTTCACTAATGAACGCTCTATTCTTCCGCCGTCGGGAGTGGTGGTCCAACGTTCTTTCTCTATCTGCAATATTGTTCCGGACAGCGCCTCGATTATGTTGTTCTCGCTTTGTATAATTGAGATGTAAGGCCTTTCGGGATCATCGAGATTGGCATCGCGGATCTGCCGGTCGGTCAGAAATGCCGAGGTAAAAAGATCCATCAGTTGGTCACTGTCATAGTTCACCAATGAATGAATGGAGACAATCTGGTAGTCTTCGCCGGTTTCCAGAACTTCGCATGTGAGGTCGACTCTTGCATCCACTTCTTTATTTCCGAAGAAAGGTACAGGCATTTTTATATCATACGAACATGTCCCTATATCATAAGTTTTTCCATACAGATGGAACATCCTGACATTCTTCAACAATGATTCCTTTGACAAAGAGGCATCTAAAAATTTCTCCATTCCATTGATATAGTTTGTCTTTGTCTCGTATGGCATATCCAGTGTCTCAGCCCATTCTCTCAGCATAGCCCTGCAGGTGTCCAATTCAGAAACGTAATCATCGAAATTGCGATAATCTTTGACCACACCTTGCGGATCTGTGATTAATTCCTGAGGTTTTTCCATGATGTTCAGCACCCGTTCGAAAAATGATTTCAACGCTCCCGTATCTACAAGAATTTTGCCCATTTCCGGCATTTGAGTTCTTGTCTCAAACACCAGATCTCCATTGGAAAGCAATTCTGTAAGACTTATTTCAAAAGTGATGGATGTGGATGGCAGCGCTATGGTGTCGGAATTTTCAATCTGGCTGCTTGATGAGTAGGATGTATATTTAGCTGTATCCCCTACATTCCAGTTGTTATATATAGAGACAATGCTGTCTCCAATCACTTCTGCATCGGCCTGGTTCAAAAAAGAGCCAAGCAAAAGAAGCAGGACGAGTATTGTAGATTTCTTTAAAGTAATCATAAGTCGGTCAGGTTGTGGTCGTCTACAAAATTACATAATTTATTTGAATGTCACAACATGTTGAATAAAAACAGAGTAAATTATTTTTCCGATATGAAGATAGTGGTGGCGATGGATTCGATGAAGGGGTGTCTCTCTTCCGGCGATGCCTCTGGGGCGCTTGCGGATGGCATACGCAGTGTGGCTCCCGGTGCGGGCGTTGCGGCAGTAGCGGTGGCCGACGGCGGGGAGGGTACGGCGGCGGCATTGGCGGCGGCAAAGAGTGAAGCCCGTATGTTGCGGAGCAGCGTAAAGGGTCCTGACGGAGGCTGCGTGGAGGCGGAATGGTGTCTCAATCCGTCGGACGACACTGCCTGCATCGACATGGCTGCGGCTGCCGGACTGACTCTGCTTCCGGAGGAGAGAAGAAACCCTATGTACACCACGACCTATGGCGTGGGGCAACTCATCAGGGCGGCCGCCGCCCGGGGCGCGGGCAAGGTCATTCTCGGTCTCGGCGGATCCGCTACCGTCGACGGCGGTCTGGGGGCGTGTCAAGCCCTTGGCGTGAGGTTTTACCGCCGTGGTCATGGATCCCGGATCTCACGCCTGATAACTGAGCCTGTTACGGGAAATGTGCTTTCTGAAATAGATGACATCGACACCGATGGTGTCGGGCCGGGAGTAAAAAACATACGGATTCTTCTGGCATGTGATGTCGACGCCCCTTTCACCGGACCTTCCGGTGCCGCATGTGTTTTTGGCCCGCAGAAAGGAGCTTCGCCGGAAGAAGTGTCGCTTCTGGATCAAGGCCTCGAGAACGTGAGGAATATCATAAAAAGTAAATATGGCCTTGATCTCAACGAAGTGGCGGGGAGCGGGGCCGCCGGCGGGTGTGCGGGCGGCATGGTGGCACTGCTCGGAGCCAAGATCGGAAACGGAGCTGCCATCGTGCTCGACTCCATAGGTTTCGACAATGTGATAGAAGGCGCGGATCTTGTACTTACGGGTGAAGGAAAATCCGACAGACAGACCCTTATGGGCAAACTTCCTTTCGAGATTCTGAAGCGTGGACAGCGGCACGGTGTCCCGGTCTGTCTGGTGGCTGGAATAATAGACGATGCCATGGCCTTGCGAGAGGCTGGTTATGCGGATATCATCGACATCAATTCCGGTAGAATTGCGATGCTCAGCGCTACGGAGGGGGCGAATCCTATGTCGGCTGCCACCGCCGCAAAGCGGCTGTTCTTTGCAGGCTCGGAGATTTTTAGTAATTTTGCACGGAATTTTATCAAAAACTGATATGCTGATGAAAACCGCATTGATTACTGTCGGAATGCTCATAGCCTCCAACGTCTTCATGACGCTCGCTTGGTACGGACATCTGAAACTGCAGGCGATGGGATGGATTAAAGACTGGCCTCTTTTCTGCGTGATACTGCTGTCTTGGGGCATTGCATTGCTGGAATACAGCATAATGGTACCTGCCAACCGCATGGGATATGTGGAAAACGGCGGTCCTTTCTCCATGATGCAGCTCAAGGTGATTCAGGAGGCGGTCACGCTCACTGTCTTCACCATTCTGTCTGTGTTCGTGCTTTCGGGCGAGAAATTGCATTGGAACCATGTGGCGGCCTTCCTTTGTCTGATATGCGCTGTCTTCTTTGTGTTTATGCCTACGGGGAAATGATGTGTAGTCTTGATAAAAAAAGATGCTCACCTTTCAAAGCGGAAGGTGAGCATCTTTTCATATGGACTCTCCGGAAGCATCGTCCGGAGATTTCCCGTTTCCGGGTGTCGGATTCTTTCCTGTATCGGCCGGTGCCGGATCCTTGAACAGCCCGGAAAGATATTTTTCATTGAGCCGCTGCATCAGATCCCAGAACGTGGGCACGAACAGTGTGCCTATCAGCGCGTTCATAGCCATGCCGAACACCACGGCTGTGCCAAGTTCGATGCGGCTGTTGGCTCCCGCTCCGGTGGAGAACATCATCGGCATGACGCCGAAGACGAAGGCCAGCGCTGTCATCATTATCGGGCGGAAACGGATAGTGCCGGCATCGTGTGCCGCTGTCTTTATAGGTTTCCCGGCTTTTCTGAAATCCATGGCATATTCCACTATGAGGATGGCATTCTTTGCCGACATGCCGATCAGCAGAATAAGTCCGATCTGGGTGTATATGCTTATCGACTGGTTCATGCAGATGCAGCCGAACACGGTGCCGAGAATTGCGATGGGGGTTGCGAGTATCACGGCCACCGGGTCGGTCCAGCTTTCGTATTGGGCTGCCAGCACAAGAATGGTCATTATGATGGCGAATATGAACACAAACGATATCGTGGTGCCAGACTGTGTCTCCTGGTAGGCCATGCCTGTCCAGGCGTAGGAGTAGTTCTTACCGAGTGTGTCTTTTACGAGTTGCTCCATGGCCTCGATACCTTCCGATGAGGAAACGCCCTTTGCCGGAGTCACGGTGACGGATGCCGACTCATACATGTTGTAGCGGTTGACGGATGCCTGCCCCATCACCGGCTCGATGGATGTGAAGGATGCGAACGGCACCATTTCTCCGTTCGAGTTGCGGACCGCGAGCCGCATCACGTCCTCTATATTGTCGCGGGCACTGCGGTCGCCCTGCAGACGCACCTGATACACGCGGTCAAACTCCACGAAGTCGTTGACATAGTTGCCTCCCATGTATCCGCTCAGGGTGGTGAAGATGTCGGAGAGTGCAAGACCGTAGCTTTTGGCCTTGTCGCGGTCTACCGACAACTGATACTGCGGCACCACACCCTGATACATGGTGGTGAGGGATTCAAACCGGGAATCTTTTTCCACCGCCTGCCTGAGCACTTCGATAGCCTTGAGCATCTCCTCCGGTCCGAGCGAGTTGATGTCAAGAAGATTCAGTTCAAGTCCCGATGAGAGTCCGAGCCCGGGTATTGCCGGCGGATTGACCGCAAACACTACCGCACCCTGGTATTTTTCTCCTATTCTCTCAACCTCGGCCATTATGTCGCCCACTTTCTCGTCGCGGCCCCGTTCCTTCCAGGGCTGGAGCATCACCATCACCGAACTGGCGTTGGATGCGGCTCCTCCTCCCATCATGGAGAATCCGGAGATTGTCATGACATCTTTCACTGCCGGAATCTTCTCTATTTCCGCTGCAAGACTGCGGGTTATCTTCTCGGTGCGTTCGAGGGAGGCGCCTGTGGGAAGTTGCACGGAAGTGATGAAGTATCCCATGTCTTCCGACGGTATATAGCTTGTAGGCCACTTCACGAATCCCCAGAACGCCACGCCGGCCAGGATTATGAATACCGCCAGCGAGGCGACCGCGTGATCGAGCATAATGCCCACAATCCGGTTGTAGAGGCTCCCGGCTTTTGCCCATGCCGCGTTAAACCAACGATAGATGAAGAATTTTGATTCCTTGCGGGGGGTGAGGAAAAGGGCACATAGGGCAGGCGTCAGTGTCAGCGCGTTGAATCCGGAGAAGGCTGTCGACACCGCTATGGTGAGAGCGAACTGCTTGTAGAGTTGTCCTGTTATTCCGGAGACGAATGCGGTGGGGATGAACACGGAGAGCAGCACGAGCACTTCGCCAACCACCGGCCCCGTCAGTTCCTTCATCGCCTTCTCGGCTGCCTGATGCCGGGTCATAGTTCCGCTGTCGACAAGTCTGGAGCAGTCTTCCACCACCACTATGGCGTCGTCGACCACAATGGCTATGGCGAGCACAAGACCGAAAAGTGACAGAGTGTTGAGCGTGAACCCCATGATTTTCATCACGGCGAATGTGGCGATAAGCGAAACAGGAATGGTGATCATCGGAATCACCACCGCCCGCCAGTTCTGGAGGAATATCAGGATCACGGCCATCACGATAAGGGTTGTGATGAGAAACGTCACAAAAAGGTCGTCGACCGATTCCTTCACATAGTCCGTGGCATTCATTATTATTGAGAAATGCACCCCGTCAGGCAGATATTCAGAAAGACGGTCGAGTTCGTCGATACATCCTTTCGCCACATGGAGTGCGTTGGCTCCGGGCAGTTGGTTGATGCCGATGGCGCAGCCGGGACTTCCGTTGATGGTGGAACTGTTGGAATAACTGTCTGATCCGAGGTCTATTTTTGCCACATCCTTCAGTCTCAGCATTCCGGTGCCGTCGGTGCGGATGACGATGTCGCCGAATTCCTCTGGCGATGAAAGCCTCCCTTTGCTGACGAGCGTGTACTCGAAAGCGGAGTTGCCGTCGAGCGGTGGCTGGCCTACTGCACCCGCGCTCACCTCGATGTTCTGCGAGCGTATGGCCGAGGATATGTCGGCAGGTGTCAGATTCCTGATGCGGAGAGCTTCGGGATCGAGCCATATCCTCATGCTGTAGTCGCCGCCGCCGAATGCCTGCACTCCGCCCACACCGTCTACGCGGCTGAGCGGATTTACAAGATTCAGCTGGGCGTAGTTGGTGAGATAGAGCGCGTCGTAGCGTTGCGGGTCGTCGGCGAGCAGAGCCACAAACATGATCTGGTCGCTCGCCTCCTTGTTGACGCTGACGCCCTGCTGTGCCACTTCCGACGGAAGCGTGGCGCTTATCAGGGAGATGCGGTTCTGTACTTCTACGGCTGCCTGATCAAGGTCGGTGCCGTTTTTAAAGGTGATCGTCAGTGAATAGCTGCCGTCGGAGCCGGAGTTGCTGCTCATATAGAGCATACCCTCAACTCCGTTGACCTGCTGCTCGATAGGGACGCCTACGGTCTGGGCTACAGTGTTGGCGGAAGCGCCCGGATATGAGGCGTTGACCATCACCGTGGGGGGAGTGATGTCGGGGTATTGTGCTACCGGAAGGGTGAAGTAGCACATGGCTCCGGCAAGCACCATCAGCACGGCTATGACGGTAGCGAAAATCGGGCGGTCTATGAAGAATTTGGAGAACATGGCGTTTTATCTTTGTCCAGCCTTGGCCTTGGCGTTGCCAGGTTTGTCGGCTGATATTTGTTTAGGGTTGACTTTCATTCCGTTGCGTACGGTAAGAAGCGCTTCGGTCACGTATCTGTCGGTCGGTCTGAGACCCTCTTCCACCACACGCAGGGAGTCGCGGTAGATCTCTCCTGTCTTGATGGGGGTGTAGACCACCTTGTCGGAATCATTCACCACATAGACGTATTTGCCAAGCTGGTCGGTGCCGATCGAGGCATCCTTGATTAGAATCGCCGACGGGTCGGAGCCGTAGGGGAGATTGATTGTGGCATACATACCGTCTTTCAGTTCGTTGTCGATATTCTGCACTGTCCCTTTCAGTGTCATGGTGCCCGTCTGAGAGTTGATGGTGGGCGATTCATAATATAGGTCGGCAGTGTAGGAATGTGGCAGCGGATGGGAGAACGACAGCGGTATGTTGCGGTAGATCGCCTGGTTTTTCCCGCCGTTCTGTCCGATCATCTTTTCATACTGGGCATCCTCGATGTTGAAGTCGGCCACCATGTAGGAATTATCGTATATAGTGCATAGTTCCACCGGCGAACCTTCACCGTTGAGATAAGAACCCTTGTCGAGCGGGCTTGATGTGATATAGCCGGATATAGGAGCCGTGACATTGCAGTATGACAGGTTGAGGTTGGCCTGGCTCAGCGCGGCCCGAGCGTTCTTTATCGCGGCGGCTGCCTGCTCCATCGTGGATTTAGCCTGAACCACCTCGATCTGGGCTACGGCATCGCTCTTCAGGGCTTCCTTAAGTGCCTCGTAGTTGCGCGATGCGTATTCGTATTGGCTTTCGGCTGTGGCGAGTGCGGCTGCTACCTGGGCTGCAGCCTCCCGGTATTTGGCAGACTCGACAGTGAAGAGCACTTTCCCTTTTTCCACATATGAGCCGCTGTCGTAGTTTTTTGAAAGGATAAGTCCGTCGACACGCCCGACGACTGTAGCGCTTGAACCTGCATATAGCAGACCGGGATATGATTTGTGAAGCACTATCGAGTCAATTTCCGGAAGAGCGACATTCACCTCCGGGGCATCTGATTGCCCTCCGGTCTTGTCTTTGTGTCGGCAGGACACCGCGCCGACCAGCATGAGGCCCGCTGTCGCGGCAAGATAAATAGTAGTCTTTTTCATAGCATTGGTTTCTAAAAGGTTATTCGGCATTCCATCCGCCACCCAAGGCCTGGTATAGGCTGACTACGGCTGAAAGCGCGTTTTTGCGGGCTGCTATCTGCGAGTCCTGATTTTCAAGATATCTTATCTGCGCGTCCACCACATTGCTGAAAGGGGTGAGCCCTTTCTTGTAGAGTTCCACGGCGAGGCTGAGCGACTCTTTGCTTTCCTCCACCGCGTTCGCCATGAGGTCGTAGGTGCTTATGGATGACTTGTAGGTGGTGGTGGCGTTCTGCACCTCGATCACGGCGTTCATCACCGTGTAGTTGTAGGAGTAGACTGCAGCCTCGAGTTGCGAACGTGCTTCCGCCGTCTTGTAGTTTCTCGCCAGTCCGTCGAAAAGAGTCCAGTCGAGCGACGGGCGTATTTCCCAGTATAGGCTGTTTTTGCCGAAAAGGTTTGATGCGTCGTGCGCCTGGGTGGCTATGGAGCCGGTGATGGAGAGTGTGGGGAGAAATTCCTTCTTCGCCACACCGAGTTGCGCGGCGTTGCGCGCGAGAACCGCCTCCGCCTCTATGATGTCGGGGCGGCGGCGCAGCAGATCGGCCGGCACGCCGAGTTGCGCTCCGTATATGATCTGCATTTCTGCCGAAGTCGAACTGAGCCAGTCGTGGATGTCTGAAGGATATCGCGCGGTGAGCAGCGCAAGCGAGTTGATCGATGATTCTATCATGGCCTCGAGCGATGGAATCGAGGCTTTTGTGGTTGCCACTACAGTCTTTGACTGTGTCACCTCAAGTTTGCTTGCGATTCCCGCTTTGAACCTCGCCTCTACGATGGCGAGCACTTTCTCCTGCTCGGCAAGGTGGCTCTTCGCCACTTCAAGTTCGCGTTGTGCCGACCGGAGCGTGATATACGCTTTTGCCACGTTGGCGGCAAGCGATACCATCAGACCGTCGTATTCCGCGCGTGTGGCTTCGTAGGAAGCCTTGCTTACCTTAATGTTCTGGGTTATTTTTCCGAAAATGTCAATTTCCCATTGGGCGGAGGCTCCGAGCGAAAAATAGTCGTAGCCTGACGGTGGGGTCACCGCTTTTGAGGTGGCGCCTGAGTTTTGGCCTTTGGTCCATGAGGCGGAAAGGTCGATGGTGGGGAAATATGCGGATTTTGCGGCATCGAGGGTTTTTCTGGCCATCTCTATGCGTGAGACCGCGGCTCCTGCGTTGAAATTCTCGCGCTCGGCCATTGAGATAAGGGAGTCGAGGTTCCGGTCGCCGAAGGTTTTCCACCAGTCGTCTTCCGTAGGCAGTTTCTGAGAATATTGCGACACATACTCCCATGAGTCAGGCAAGGAGTCGCGAAGCCATCGGACGGGATTTTCAGTCGCGTAAGAGCAGACGGCGGTGGCCATGGCCGATATGAGGGTGAAAGTGGATTTCAATAGTGTTTTCATAGCGAAATCATAAAATAACATTTTAAGGCGGGTAAGATTGCATATCTATGTAATGAAAACGATTGAGGGGAGTTATGGTTCAAAAACTGAATGCTGCGTGTGTTGAGGGTGTATTAAATAAAAGCCAATCATCTGTGTGATAAAAAAATGATTTGGCAAATTGTTTTTGGTAGACATGGCTCCTATGATTATGATTGCGTTTTTTTTGGAAAAGTGTTGTTCCATATCATAATTTTTGTTATCTTTGCGTCTGAAACAGGGAGATTATGGCAGCGAAAAAACAGAAAATATTACTGATTTATACGGGAGGAACTATCGGAATGATAGAGAATCCTGATACTAAAGCATTGGAGCCTTTCGATTTCAATCATCTGCTCGACAATGTGCCAAAGATAAAGATGCTGGATTTCGACATCGACAATTTCTTGACTACTCTTCGCCAGTACTATTTCGGCGGTCGCTTCGACTTCTTGTTGAACTCAAAAGCGAACATTGATTTGCTTCATAAACGCTTTGTAGTCTTCGAGATAGATTCCATCAAGGACAACAAGGAACTGTTCCCGGTGGTGACAATCATCATCATGGAGGCTTTCATCAACAAGATGCGTCGCCTCAAGGGAATCCGAAAAGTCCTTATCTGCGAGGAGGCTTGGAAAGCGTTGTCTTCTGCCAACATGGCTGAGTACATGAAGTATCTCTATAAGACCGTTCGTAAGTATTTCGGCGAAGCGGTGGTGGTGACGCAGGAGGTTGACGATATTATCTCGTCGCCGATTGTGAAGGAAACCATCATCAACAACTCCGACTGCAAGATTCTTCTGGACCAGCGCAAGTATATGAATCGTTTCGACCAGATACAGTCGCTGCTCGGCTTGACCGACAAGGAGAAAGCCCAGATACTCAGTATCAACCAGGCTAACAATCCTGCCCGACTCTACAAGGAGGTGTGGATAGGTCTCGGCGGCATCCAGTCGGCGGTCTACGCAACAGAGGTATCCGGTGAGGAATACTTCTGCTACACCACTGAAGAGACGGAGAAGG
>USNC01000011.1 GCA_900555915.1 uncultured Porphyromonadaceae bacterium
AGGGCTAAAACGGGTTTGCGGGGAGAAAGATGAGAAAAATACACGAAATTAGGTATAAAAGATTTGGAGGAGTGAAAAAAAATTAGTAATTTTGCAGTCGATTTGTGGCACATCCTTAAAAGGCCGTCAAAAAGATGCACTTGGCGGACGATATGAGACTGTGATGGCCGCCTCAATCCGAAAGTTAAATTTTTATAGAAGTAAAAAACAAACCTCAGTCATGTCAAAGACTTGTCAGATTACAGGCAAAAAGGCGTCGGTCGGTAACAACGTATCGCACTCCAAGCGCCGTACAAAGCGCAGATTCAACGTGAACCTGCACACCAAGAAGTTCTATTGGGTAGAACAGGACATGTGGATTGAGCTGCGCGTCAGCGCCCGTGCTCTCCGCACTATCAACAAAATAGGTCTCAACGCCGCTCTGAAGAGAGCAGAGGCAGAGGGCAACCTTGATTTCAAAAACATCAATATCTTAGCGCTCTAAGCACTCAATAATTATTATGGCAAAGAAAGCGAAAGGCAATCGTGTGCAGGTGATTCTTGAATGCACCGAGCACAAGGCAAGCGGTATGCCCGGTATGAGCCGTTACATCACTACCAAAAACCGCAAGAACACTCCGGGACGTCTTGAACTGAAGAAGTACAACCCGATCCTGAAGAAAATGACCATCCACAAAGAAATTAAATAAGCACTGACCCATGGCAAAGAAAACCGTCGCGTCTCTTCAGAAAGGTGAAGGACGCACCTACTCCAAAGTGATCAAAATGGAGAAATCACCGAAGACAGGCGCTTATGTCTTCAAAGAAGAGATGGTGCCCAACGATGCAGTTCAGGCTGCTCTCAAGTAAGAATATCATATTCCTACGATATAAGGATGAATCCGCCGGAAAGCTCGCGGATTCATCTTTTTTTGTTTGGAGAATTGGGAAATCTTTTCTATTTTTGTAGTTGGAAAAATCTGCAAAAACGAAATTCAGCATAAATGAACGAATTTGGATATATAAGAGTGGCAGCCGCCTATCCGGAAGTGGCCCTCGCCAACCCGGCAGTCAACGCCCGCCGCATCAGCGAGATGATAATGTCGCTCTCAGAGAAAGGGGCACGCCTGACTGTCTTCCCGGAACTCAGCCTCACCGGCTACACATGCGGCGACCTATTCAACCAGCCGATACTTCTCGACGCCGCGCTGAAGGGTCTTGAAGAGATAAAGAGAGCCACCTCCGAGACCGGCACAACGGCAGTGGCAGGTCTTCCGGTGCGCTACCGCGGGCGCCTCTACAACTGCGCGGCAATCATCCAGAATGGCAAGACACTCGGCATAGTGCCGAAATGCTATCTTCCCAACTACAATGAATTTTACGAGAAGCGATGGTTTTCATCCGGTCTCGACCTATATGTTAGCCCGGATGAGCGCTACAACAAGGTGCACATCGGCGGCGAGGAGATCCCTTTCGGCATCAACATCCTGTTTGGCATAGACAAGGTGAAGTTCGGAGTCGAGATATGCGAAGACATGTGGGTGCCAAATCCGCCGAGTACGACACTGAGCGTGGCGGGCGCCGACATCATAGCCAATCTAAGCGCAACGAATGAAGTGATCGACAAGCACGCCTACCTTCTCTCGCTGATACGCGAACGGTCGTCGCGCTGCAAATGCGCCTACGTGTATGCCTCGGCCGGCAAAGGGGAATCAAGCACCGACCTCGTATTCTCAGGCAATGCAATAATAGCCGAAAACGGCGACATACTGTGCAAGTCGGAAAGATTCCGCCGCCGGGAAGGCTATGCGATAGCCGACATCGACGTGGAAAAACTCCGCAACATCCGCCAGCAGCAGTCAAGTTTCGGACAGAACGACGTGGTGCTTCCCACACTGGGACTTCCCGCCACAGAAACCCCGGCGGAGCGGAGCCATGACGACGTGCTGATGCGGGAGATCAACCCTTATCCCTTCGTCTCGGCCGACGAGACCCACTTCAGGGAGCAGTGTGACGAGATAATCAACATACAGGCGTGGGGACTCGAACAGCGTCTTGAAGCCACACACTGCCGGAATCTCGTGATCGGCATATCAGGGGGGCTCGACTCCACTCTGGCGCTTCTTGTAGCGGTGAAGGCATTCGACAATCTCGGTCTCGACCGCAAAGGGATACTTGGAGTGACCATGCCGGGGTTCGGAACTTCAGACCGCACCCACAGCAATGCCAACCGGCTTATGGAACTCATGGGGATAAGCCAGCGCGAGATCAGCATAGCAGATGCCGTAGACCTGCATTTCCGCGACATCGGACACGACAAAAACATCCATGACGCCACCTACGAGAACTCCCAGGCACGCGAGCGGACACAGATTCTCATGGACCTCGCCAACCAGACGGGAGGCATGGTGCTCGGCACCGGCGACCTGTCGGAACTGGCACTCGGATGGTGCACCTACAACGGCGACCACATGTCGATGTATGGAGTCAACGCCTCCATCCCGAAGACTCTGATACGCCATCTCGTAGGCAGGATAGCTCTCGAATACGACGACAGCATCAGAAGCATACTCGAAGACATAGTCAACACCCCGATAAGCCCGGAACTCGTGCCCACCGACCATGATGGCAATATAGCGCAGAAGACCGAAGACCTTGTAGGACCCTACGACCTGCACGACTTCTTCATCTACCATATCATAAAAAACGGATTCTCTCCCAAAAAGACATTCATGCTGGCCTGCAAGGCCTTCGGAGAGGATGAGTATCCGGACGGACGGCCGACATTCTCCAGAGCCACCATAAAGAAATGGCTTGTGACCTTCCTGCGCAGATTCTTCAACCAGCAGTTCAAACGCTCGTGCATGCCCGACGGCCCCAAGGCCGGGCCTGTGTCTTTCTCACCTCGCGGCGACCTGAGAATGCCGTCTGACGCCATGTCGCAGCTCTGGATTGAGGAAGCGGAGGATATTGATTCAAGTTTCGCTTGCGAAACTTGAAGGTTATGAGGTTATGAGGTTAGTTAATTCGTGGCTCATGAAGGGACTTTTCCATGAATTTTGTAAATAAAGTAAATCGAATGAGAGAAAAGGAAGAATCCGCAGACAGGATGGATATGGAGAGATATGATGCCGACGACCTGAAGGAAGCAGTCAGAGTGATGCGGGAAGGAGGCATAATACTCTACCCTACCGATACGGTGTGGGGTATCGGATGCGACGCCCGAAACGCCGAGGCCATCAGAAAGATATATGAGTTGAAACGCAGGGAAGACTCCAAGTCGATGCTGGCGCTGGTGAGTTCGGAAGGAATGCTTCAGCGCACAGTGAGGGAAGTGCCGGAAATAGCGTGGCAGCTCATAGACGCGGCAGTCAACCCGATGACAATTATATATGACAACGCCACCGGAGTGGCCGACAACCTGACCGCATCCGACGGAAGTCTCGGCATCAGGATAACCAACGAAAAATTCAGCAACGCCCTCTGCGAGCGCATGAGAGGTCCGGTGGTGTCAACGTCGGCCAACATAAGCGGGCAACCCACACCACACAATTTCTCGGAAATATCGCAGGATATCCTTGACGGCGTGGACTACGTGTGCCGTTACAGACGAGATGACAACAGGCGTGCCAGACCGAGCAACATCATAAAGATAACCAGAGGCAACATAGTGAAAGTGATCAGATGAAAGGGATGACAGCATCGAGACGCGGCGAACGCACGAAGTTAGTGGTGACCGACTGGGTCACCGCCAACATCTCCGTGCTGCTCTTCAACATACTCCGATGCTTCATGGCCGACGGACGGCATGAGACGGCAGCCGACATAGCGCACTACATAACGCAGCCCAAGCTCTGCCTCGAACAACTTCTGCTCCCGCTGCTTCTGACTGCCCTCTACTGGCTCTCGGGATTCTACAACAACCCTTACGGCAAATCCCGCTTCTATGAACTTCTGAACACCGCGCTCATATCCGGGCTGAGCACCATATTGATACACCTCTCGCTTCTCACCAACGACCAGATGAGCGACATAGAGGCAAATCTGATACAGATAATCCTGATATTCCTGATTTTCTTCACAATCACATTCGCCGGACGCCTGCTCGTGATCAACAGCCAGATAAGGAAATTCAAGCGCGGGGAATGGAAATGCAGCAGTGTCATGGTGGGCAATTCAGAGAAAGCGCACCTTTTGGCGCGACGACTCAAGGAGAGCAAATCCATCATCCGCAACGAGATAGAAGGCTTCTTCAGCATACCCGGAGAAGACGACTTCCAAGCCGGGGCATGGAATCTCGACGACATAGCGGAGATATGCACCCGCCGGCACATAGACCAGGTGGTGATCTCGCCGGAAAACACGGACGACGACATTGTGCTGAGTCTGGTCTACCGTCTTTTTCCCCTCGGCATCCCTCTCAAGCTATCGCCCGACACGCTGAATTTCATGACTTCATCCATCCATCTGAAAGACATATACGGACAGCCGCTCGTAGACCTCACTCACTCGAAGATGAGCGAGGGGAGCAAAAACATGAAGCGTACCATCGACGTGGTCTTCAGCCTGCTCATGATGATACTGCTTCTGCCGGTGTATGCGATACTCGCGATATGGGTGAAAGTGGATTCAAAAGGCCCGGTGCTCTACCGCCAGGAAAGAATCGGACTGCATCAGAAGCGGTTCGACATAATCAAGTTCCGGACCATGCGCACCGACGCGGAAGCCGGCGGCCCCCAGCTCAGCAATGACAACGACCCGCGGGTGACGCGCGCAGGACGCATCATGCGTAAATACAGGCTTGATGAACTTCCGCAGTTCTGGAATGTGCTGAAAGGAGACATGAGTCTTGTCGGGCCGCGACCGGAACGGGAATTCTTCACGAAACAGATAATGAAGAAAGCCCCCTACTACACGCTTCTGTTTCAGACACGCCCCGGCATAACGTCGTGGGGAATGGTGCAGTACGGCTATGCCTCTCAGATAGATGAAATGGTGGAAAGATCGAAATACGACCTGCTCTACATATCGAACATGTCGATACTTGTAGATCTGAAAATCATGCTCTATACTGTATTGACCATAGTGGAAGGAAGAGGGAAATAAGAACCACAGGGAGGCCGCTCCGTGACATGCGCGGCCGACCAGACCAACAAAATAAAGAAAGGAAATATTTTGGCATATAAAGAGACACACAACAGATTCACTGAATGGTGGGCCGACGTAGTCACCTGGCGAGAGCGCCATATCAAGGAAAAGAATTTCCTGATAATACTCGCGCTGGTGGTGGGAGTGGCGTGCGGATTCGCCGCGCAGCTGCTCAAATTCCTGATACACACCATAGCGCACCTTCTGACCTCGCATTTCAGCGAGACTACCGGCAACTGGCTCAACCTTGTGTATCCGGTGGTAGGCATCATCATAGTCACCCTTTTCATAAGATATGTGGTGAAAGACAATGTGAGCCACGGCGTGACCAAAGTGCTCTACGCCATATCGCGCAGGAAATCGCGTCTGAAGAAAAAACACATGTATGCCTCGCTCGTGGGCTCGGCGGTGACGATCGGCTTCGGAGGCTCTGTAGGAGCGGAGGGCCCGATAGTCTACACAGGCGCCGCGATCGGCTCCAATGTGGGCCAGGCATTCCGTCTGTCGCCCCGCATACTCATGCTTCTGGTGGGATGCGGAGCCGCCGCCGGCATAGCGGGAATATTCCGGGCGCCGATAGCCGGGATGCTTTTCACCCTGGAGGTGCTCATGATAGACCTGACGGGAGCCACCGTGATGCCGCTGCTCATCTCATCGATAAGCGGAGCTACAGTGGCCTACGTGCTTGAAGGATACGGCGCGGAGTTCTTTTTCTCGCAGAGCGAGCCCTTCACCACCGCACGCATACCATGGACCATACTTCTGGGCATAGTCTGCGGCTTCGTGAGCCTTTATTTCACGAGAGTCATGTTCATGCTTGAGAACTGGTTCGGAGCGTTCAGAAGCCGCTGGATAAAGATCTCGCTGGGGGGCGCCATACTCGCAGGTCTCATTTTCGTCTTTCCGCCGCTCTACGGCGAGGGCTACGAAGCCATCAACACGCTGCTTGACGGAAACACGCAGGGGATACTCGACGGCTCAATCTTCTACGGCGACAGAATCAACCCCTGGTCGATAAGCCTCTTCGTGACCTGCCTTGTGCTCATGAAAGTATTCGCCACCACATCCACCAACGCCGCAGGCGGAGTGGGCGGCACATTCGCGCCGTCGCTCTTCGTCGGAGCCATGACGGGATTCCTCTTCGCGTATATCTTCAACCTGATGGACTTCGGCATCGAACTGAGCCAGAAAAACTTCACCCTCATGGGAATGGCCGGAGTCATGAGCGGAGTGATGCACGCCCCGCTTATGGCCATCTTCCTCACAGCCGAGATGACGGGCGGCTACAACCTGTTTCTGCCACTGCTGATAGTGTCGTGCCTCTCCTATATGACAATCAAGGCTTTCGAGCCATACAGCATCTACACCATGCGACTGGCCAAGCAGGGAGACCTGCTCACCCATGAGAAAGACAAGACGGTGCTGACGCTGCTGAAGATCGACAGTGTGATCGAGCGCGACTTCATCGAGGTTCATCCTGAGCAGAGCCTCAAGCAGATGGTGGAAGTGATCTCGCAATGCAACAGAAACCTCTACCCCGTGACCGATGCCGATGGAATGCTTAAAGGAATCGTCTTGCTCGACGACATCCGCAACATCATGTTCCGGCCCGACCTCTACCGGAAGATGCACGTGAGCCGCTTCATGGCAATGCCGCCGGCGAGGATAGAGATCACCGACACTATGGACAAGGTGATGAACACTTTCGACCAGACCGGAGCCTGGAACCTTCCGGTGGTGGACAATGGCAGATACGTGGGATTCGTATCCAAATCCAAGATATTCAATTCCTACAGAAGAGTGCTCAAGCACTACTCCGACGACTGACATGGAATGCCCCGGCCGCAGCGAATCCGTAGCGCCGCGGGGACTGAATTTTTATAAAACGGGGTCTAAAAGCAAGCATACAAAAGAATGGAAAAGAAAGATCTAAAGATAGTATTTTTCGGGACACCCGAGTTTGCAGTGGAAAGTCTCGACGCGATAATCAGCAACGGCTTCAATGTGGCCGCAGTGGTGACAATGCCCGACAAGGCGGCAGGCCGCGGGCACAAACTGTACCAGAGCGACGTGAAACGCTATGCCACCGAACACGGTCTGCCCCTGCTGCAGCCGGAAAAACTGAAATCGGAGGAATTTCTTGAGGCGCTGCGCAGACTGGAGGCAGACCTCTTCATCGTGATAGCGTTCAGGATGCTTCCCCGCGAGGTGTGGCAGATGCCGAGGCTCGGCACATTCAATCTCCACGCATCGCTCCTGCCCAAATACCGCGGAGCAGCACCTATCAACCGCGCCGTGATGAATGGAGAAAAAGAGACAGGAGTGACCACATTCTTCCTCAAGCATGAGATCGACACCGGCGACATGATAATGCAGCGCAAGATCGACATTCTGCCGGAAGACAATGTGGGCGACGTGCATGACCGGCTTATGAGTCTTGGCGCGTCGATGGTGGTGGAGACCATCGAATCCATACTCGACGGCACGCTTACCACATGCCCGCAACCTGAAGGCGATTTCACACCGGCCCCGAAAATATTCAAGGAAGACTGCCGCATAGACTGGAGCAAAGGCAGCGAGACCATACACAACCATGTGAGAGGTCTGAGCCCCTACCCTGCCGCCTGGACTGAAACGGAAGAGAAATCAGGACGCAGGGCCGAATGCAAGATATATGCGACGCGTCTGACCGACACCCGATGTGAAGAAGCGACTCCAGGCGAACTCAAGACAGACGGCAAAAGGCTGTTTGCAGCCACCGGCGACCGCTGGCTCGAGATAATATCCCTGCAGCCAGCCGGAAAGAAACGCATGGACGCAGACGCCTATCTGCGCGGGTATCACCCGGAGCGCTTCGCATAAGCGCCCGCAAAAGAATGCGAAAGTTCCCCGCCAGTGAGATTTCACTGACGGGGAACATTTAGCAAGCGCCGGGAGAAGTCCAATCTCAAATGATGATGCGAGAGGCTATCTCCTCTATTCTGGCGAGCTGATCCTTATCAAACTCCCTGCACGAAAGCGCCTTCAGCGAATCGGCCAGCTGGCCGACGCTGCTGCACCCCACAATGACGGATGTGACCGCGGGATGGGCAAGAATCCACGACAGAGCCATCTGTGCGAGACTTTGACCGCGCGAAGCCGCGATGCGGTCGAGGGCCCGTATATGCTCCAGCAGGTCGTCGCTGATCTGCGAGGATTTCAGAAACTTCTCCTGCATGGCTCTTGAATCGGCCGGTATTCCATTGAGATAACGCCCGGTGAGTATGCCCTGCGCGAGAGGAGAAAAACCTATGAAACCGCATCCTCCCTCCCTGACACAATCGAGCACACCGTCGGTCTCTACACGGCGGTCGATGAGATTCAGCCTGTCCTGAAAAAGAAGACAGGGGGCGTCGTGTTCGCGCAGATATCTGAAACCGAACTCGGCGGCCTCCACCGGCCAACGCGACAGACCGACATATAGAGCCTTCCCGGCCCTGACTATGTCGACAAGAGCCTGCAGAGTCTCCTCAAGAGGAGTCCGGGGATCATAACGATGACTATAGAAGACATCGAAATATTCCAGACCGGTGCGCCGCAGACTCTGATCGACCGAGGCCATCAGATATTTGCGCGACCCCCAGTTGCCGTATGGCCCCGGCCACATGTCGTATCCGGCTTTTGAAGCGACGAACATCTCATCGCGATACGGACGGAACGACTTCGCGAAAACCTGACCGAACGTCTCCTCAGCAGTGCCATATCCCGGACCGTAGTTGTTGGCAAGATCGAAGGAGGTGACACCATGGTCGAATGCAAAGCGCATCATCTCCTTGCTTCGCTGCAAAGGAGCAGTCTCACCGAAATTGTGCCAGAAACCGAGCGATACCGCCGGGAGCAGGATTCCGCTCCTTCCACACCGGCGATATTCCATGCCGGAATCGTAGCGGTCCGGCGCAGCCTTATAAATATCCTCTATCATATTTTAAATCAAGTAAGTGAATAAGGGACTACAATGCCGGGGATGCTTCCATGCGGCAATCCCCGGACTGAAATGCCCGCTCCGAGCGACCCGCAGGTCAGAAACGAGCGATACAAAAGTAATCAAAATTCTGAGAAAACCGAAAGATTTTTTAATAAAATTTTACAGTTACAATAATTTTTTGTAATTTTGTATCTGACATTAGAGAAACACCCTATAAAGGCTCCAGGCTCAACCGTGGGCCTTTATGTCTCTTTAGTCGGCACTGTCAGAACATAGGGTTTCCCCTAAACATGCAATGGCAGACATCGAGCATCCGTCAGCGACAGGTATGCAAACAGAAAAACAGGTAAGAAAAGTAGATTCGGCCGGATTCCGGCCACTGAGTTTATGTTAAAGAAAAGTACTCTTGAACACATAATCAGCCATGATATGTCTGAGATGTGGAATGCGCTTCTGCCTGAGGAGAAGCGCATAGTCACAGACAACTTCACCATCACCCACTTCAAGAAGAACCAGGTGATCTATTCGGAAAACGAAGAGCCGAAGAATCTATGGTGTCTTCTTAAAGGGAAGGTGAAGATGTACAAGGCCGGAGTAGGCGACCGCGTACAGATATTGCGGCTCTACAGCCCGGTGCAGTACTTCGGCTACCGCGCCTATTTCGCCAACGAATCGTATGTGTCGGCCGTAGCGGCCGTGGAGGAGTCAATTGTTGGCAGCATACCCATGGAGACTGTGGAGAAACTTATCCGCAGCAACATAAACCTGGCAATGTTTTTTATTCATGAACTGTCGCGCAACCTCGGAGGCTCTGACACTAAAATAGTGAATCTCACCCAGAAGCACATCAGAGGCAGACTTGCCGACGCACTCCTTCAACTGCGCGACAACTACGGGCTCGAAGACGACAGCGCCACCCTCAGCATCTACATGAGCCGCGAGGATCTTGCCAATCTGAGCAATATGACAACAGCCAACGCCATCAGGACCCTCGCCGCATTTGTGGCGGAGAAACTGATACTCGTAGACGGGCGCAAGATAAAACTGATCAATATAGAGCAGCTCCAGAAGATATCCAAATACGGATGACTGCCCGGTCAGCATCCCATCACCGCATAAACAAAGCATCCGGCGCGTCTGCACCGGATGCTTTGTTTATGCGATGATATCTGCAAAAGCGAATCACGCCTGTATCTATCAGAAAGCAGTTATATGGATAAACTCATTGGCGTCGGAGGCAGCAGTCATTGTGATCTCCGCATTGTCCATCTCGAGATTGGCACTGTTCATCTCCGCGATACCTGCCGGAGTGGTCTGACCGTAGGATACCGAGAAGTCGCCCGTGACCGCGTTGCCGTTGAATACAAGCACGGTGTAGTCGCCACCGCCGGTAGGCACTGCGTAGACAGCAGCCATCTCCCTACGGTTGTTGGCTCCGATCACCATATTTCTGACCGGAAGATTCTCCGTCATCCAGACGAACTTGTCGCGGTAAGCGGAAATGTCGCTCTGCCCTACATTGGCGGTTGCTGTGCGCACGTTGCGCAGATTGGTAGTCTCGCCTATCTTCACCTTTCCTACAGATTTCTCCGACATACCGGGGAGAACGGAAAGCTGTTCGTAAGCACTTTCAAGAGTGGTGTCTGCGAAAACCGCGAGACCGGAAGCCATAACTGCGACCATAGTAAGCAATATCTTTTTCATAGCGTTGTGTGTTTTTTCATCAGTGTGTCTTATAGTGGATTTTTCTCTCAAGGTCATCGTCTCATCTCTGTGCATATTCTACATCTATCACCTCAACCATATCAATCTGAGGAGCCACAGCCATCTCGAGCACATTCTTGTCGAGCGAGACATCGCAGTTTGCAATTGCTTCGAGGCCCTCGGCATCTGTCTGTCCGTAGGCGGCGATCATCTTACCACCTTTTTCGCCGATGATGAAGAATACATTGTAGACTCCATTGTCAGAGGGTTCGGAGAATGAACAAACCATTTCCTGACGGTTGTTGACGCCGATGAGCATGTTGTCGATGGGGAGGCTTTCATAGGCGTTGATGAAGTTGGCCTCATATCTTGACATCGGTCCTGATACTGATTTCAGACCTGTGATCTGCACACCCGGAGAGAGTGTCACGTTTTCAGCCTTATGCTCAGTCATGCCGGGAAGACCGGAAAGATAGTTGTACGCTTCGCCGAGTGTGATCTGCGAGAATGCTGCGAGGCTTGATGCCAGAACTGCGATTAACGATAATAATACTTTTTTCATAGTTTTTAGGGATTAAGTTAATTTTATCTTAAAAACGACGTCCGCATGCCGCGGGTTCACAAAAACGCATCACAAACATCAGTTTTAATAAAATTGCAACAGACTTGAAACAAGTGAGATATAAATGCAACAAGACTGACATAAAATCATCGTTTCAACGACCCTTGAAAGCGCTGCGACACCTGATTGACGACCAGACACAGGAAGCCGGAACATGAAAACCAGGGATATCCGGTATCGGATATCCCTGGCCTTTATGATGACAACGGACTTAATAAATACAGCAATAACTATGTGAGCATGCTCTTCAGCGCACGCCTGTCGACCTTTGAATTGGCAAGAAGCGGCAACCGTGAAACACATACGACCTCCTTTGGAGTCTTCACCCCGAGATCCAACATTTTCTTATACTGGGCGAGGCGCAACGAGACAGCCTTGCACACAATGTCATCAGTCAGGACAGAATCTCCTTTCTCGACCACCATGACAAGACGCTCACCCCATTTATCATCGGCCACCGACGATATGCAATACGGGAACGCCACAAACGGACCGAGCATCTGCTCCAGCTGCTCCGGAATAATCTTTATGCCGCCGCTTATTATGCAGTTGTCCGCTCGCCCAAGGATGCGAAACTCCGAATCGGACAATACCTCGGCTATATCTGTAGTGACAATATCAGCACAGCCCGGCAAGGAGATGACAAGGCATCCATCGCCGGAAGCAGACACCTTTATACCCGGAAGAGCGACGAAAGGTGCCGAAGCATCGGCGGTGACCTTTCTAAGCGCTATGTGGGAGGCCGTCTCCGTCATGCCATACGACTCCCAGGCATCGAAGCGCGACAACGCTATGGCTCTTCGGAGCACAGACGGGATAGGCGAGCCACCTATCAGCACAGTCCGCACGGCCTTCAAGGAATCCTGACGCTCGAGCAGGAACTGCATCTGCGACGGGACTACGGAGAGAAGCGATATCTCACGCTCCAGATCTGCCGATTCGAGCGGACGGTTGGAAGGCGCCTCGGACGTAAGCACACAACCGGCCTCCGCAGCCCTCACAAGCATCATCTTAGAGGCGATGTATTGAAAATCGAGACAAGTGTGGAGTCTGCTTCCGGCATTAATACCGAAAAACTCATTGGTGCGCCCCGCACTCTCCTTCATCATCGACTTGTCGAGATAAATGTCTTTCGGAGTCCCGGTCGAACCGGAAGTATGACACAGCACGCTGTCGGAAGCATCATACCAAATGGATTCAAATTCTTTCTGGGTCATACACTACATATGCCAATCGAGGTCATCGAAGGCTGATTTGTCGAACATGAAAGAGGTATCGAAAGAAAGTCTGTCGGCCTCAAGACGCAGAGGCGAGGGGAAATTGTTGGCATACAGAGCTCCCGTGCCGAGACCCTGAGGTATGTTGACACCGAGAGTGGCGGTCCACTGCGCGAGGGCTGTCTCTTATACACATCTCCGAGCCCACGAGACACTGAGCGATCTCG
>USNC01000012.1 GCA_900555915.1 uncultured Porphyromonadaceae bacterium
AGACAGCAATAATATATTAATATAAAGGCAGATGGAAATAATTAGAGATAAAGAGTTCGGCGGGGAAAGGCCCCTGTTTGAAAGCCACAACGTAAGGCTTGAGAATGTAGTGATCCGCAAAGGGGAATCCGCCATCAAGGAATGCAGCGACATCGAGGCCATTGACTGCCGCTTCGAGGGGAACTATCCCTTCTGGCACGTGCACAACTTCAGGATCGAACGGTGCTATTTCGATGTAGGGGGGCGCTCGGCCCTCTGGTACAGCGACAACCTGCAGATGAAAGACACGGTGATAGACGCTCCGAAGATGTTTCGCGAGATGCACAACATCGACATCGAGAACGTCAAGATCAACGATGCCGACGAGATCTTCTGGCGCTGCCGCAACATCCGCATAAAGAATCTGAAGATACACGACGGCACATATCCCTTCATGTTTTCCGAGAATATCGAGGTAGACGGTCTGGAGTCGGACAGCAAATACGTGTTCCAATACGTCAAGAACGCCGTGATCCGCAATGCAAAGATCACCACCAAAGACGCCTTCTGGGAGGTGGAGAACGTGACGATCTACGACTCGGAGCTCAACGGCGAGTATCTTGGCTGGCACTCGAAGAACCTGCGCCTCGTGAACTGCCACATCACCGGGGAGCAGCCACTCTGCTACGCCCACGACCTGGTGCTGGAGAACTGCACCTTCGGCGCGGACTGCGACCGCGCGTTTGAATACTCGACACTCAAGGCCGATATCCGGGGCGCCATCACCAACATCAAGAACCCGGCCTCGGGCAGCATCACGGCAGACGAGATCGGAAGCGTGACAATCGACGAAAACATCAAGGCCCCGGCGGACTGCGTCATAAGAGTTAAGGGTGAAGAGTTAAGGGTTAAGGGTTAAGGGTTAAGGTAAGAGTATGAGATTTGATTTTGACGAAATAGTGAACCGGCGCGGGACGCTCTCCTACAAGTGGGACTCGACGCCTGAGGGGACACTGCCGATGTGGGTGGCCGACATGGATTTCCGGACGGCCCCCTGCATCATCGACGCGCTGAGGCGCCGCATCGACAACGGATGCTTCGGCTACACGCTCGTGCCGCAGGCCTATTACGACGCTGTGACATCCTGGTTCTCGCGCCGCCACGGCTGGAGCATCGACCCGAAGATGATGATCTACACATCGGGAGTGGTGCCCGCCATCTCCGCAATACTGAAGGCCCTCACCGTGCCGGGCGAGAAGGTGATAGTGCAGACACCGGTCTACAACTGCTTCTTCTCCTCCATCCGCAACAACGGGCTCGAGACACTGAGCAATCCCTTGAAGCGCACCGGCGACACATACGCCATCGACTTCGACGACCTTGAGAAGAAAGCGGCCGATCCTAAAGCCCGGATCATGCTGCTCTGCAACCCGCACAACCCTGCGGGGCGCGTATGGACCCGCGAGGAACTGACCCGCATCGGCGAGATATGCCTGCGCCACGGAGTGACCGTGGTCTCCGACGAGATACACTGCGAGTTTGTCTACGACGGCCACACCTACACTCCATTCGCATCGATCTCAAAGGAATTCAGCGCCAACTGCATCACCTGCCTCTCGCCGAGCAAGGCATTCAACATAGCGGGGCTTCAGATAGCCAACATAGTGGCCCCCGACGCCGACCGCCGCGCCCGAATAGACCGCGCCATCAACGTCAACGAGGTGTGTGACGTGAATCCCTTCGGAGTGATCGCCACCATCGCCGCCTACACCGAGGGCGGAGACTGGCTCGACGCACTCCTTATATATATAAAGGGGAACTACGACTACATGCTCGATTTCTGCAGCCGCAATCTGCCGGACTTCCCGGTGATGCGTCTCGAAGGGACCTATCTGGCATGGATGGACTGCTCACGGCTCGGGATGACCTCCGACGAGATAGAGGAAGATCTTGAGAAGGAAGCGGGTCTGCGCCTCAACGCCGGTACGATGTATGGAGCCGACGGCGAAGGCTTCATGCGCTGGAATCTCGCCTGCCCCCGGACACTTCTGCAAGAGGGCCTGGAGCGATTCCTGCGCTACGCCCGCAGATAAAGACATCTGGACACCAATATACGCATGCGGCGCCGCCTCCACCGGGAAGCGGCGCCGCACCGTTATATATAACCAAGCCATCCGGCCCATCAGTAGGTGACTACCGGCTGAAGGTCGGCGGCCTGCTGCACCATACGTGCTATTTCGACCTCGGCGGGCACACGGCCGCAGAGATGGCGGGCCCCGTTGACCTCCACAAGGCGAGCGTGGAGATTGGCCGGGACACGATGGCGTAGTTCCTTGACAGTGTCGACACCGGCGGCCTCAAGGAGTTCGGCAAACTGACCGGCGACACCCTTGATCCGGAACAGGTCGGCGTGATTCACCCATTTCAGGATAAGCGCGGGAGAAATACCCGTAATTTCGGCGAGAGTCTCGCGGCCCGCGCGTGCAGATCCTCGCTGCAGCAGGTCGGCGGTGGTGTCCACTCCGGCTTCTCTGAGGCGGGCGGCATAGACTGAACCTATGCCCTCTATTTCTTCAATTCTATATTCCATGGTAATCTGAATTTAGGGGTTGAACGTTATATACTCAACAACGGCCGGCACACCGGTGTCGGTTCATATGCTTTGAATGTATTTATAGTTTTTTAACCACCCGCCATAACTATCTCAGACATAAAATGAAAAACCGTCTCACCGCCGCCGGCATCCTCATAGCCATCGGCATCGCATTCGGCGACATCGGCACCTCGCCGCTCTACGTGATGAAAGCCATCGCCTCCATCACCCCATCGTTCACGCCCGACTACATATTGGGAGCAGTGTCGTGCGTGATATGGACACTGACACTCCAGGCCACACTCAAATACGTGGTGATCGCCCTCCGCGCCGACAACAAAGGGGAGGGTGGCATCCTTTCGCTCTTCTCCCTGATACGCGGCAAGTCGCGGCGCTGGGTCTATGCCGTTGCGGCCACCGGGGCCGCCGCGCTGATTGCCGACGGCATGCTCACCCCGGCCATCACCGTCACCTCGGCCGTGGAGGGGATCCGGCTGGTGCTCCCGTCGCTTCCGGTGCTCCCGGTGGCGACAGCCATAATAATACTCATCTTCCTGCTGCAGCAGGCGGGCACCGACAGGATCGGACGCCTGTTCGGCCCGTTCATGCTCGTATGGTTTCTCGCGCTCGGGGCCGCCGGCATCTACGGCATGCACGGCAACCTGTGGATACTGCGCGCGTTCAATCCATGGTATGCGGTGAAACTGCTCACCACCTCGCCTGAATGGTTCATGATAATGGGAGCGGTGTTTCTCTGCGTCACGGGCGCGGAGGCACTCTATTCCGACCTTGGGCATTGCGGACGCCGCAACATCACCGCGGGATGGATCTTCATCAAGGCCATGCTTATACTCAACTATCTGGGGCAAGGCGCATTCATGCTCTCGGCGGGCTACCGGCCCGGCGTCAACCCCTTCTACGCCATAGTGCCCCAAATTCTTGTGGTCCCCGCCGTGTGTCTGGCCACCTGCGCCGCGGTGATCGCCAGCCAGGCTCTTCTGAGCGGCTCCTTCACCATCTTCTCTGAAGCCGTGGCGCTCAACTTCTGGCCCCGCCTGCGCATCAAATATCCCTCGGCGGAGCGCGGCCAGCTCTACATACCGTCGGTGAACTGGAGTCTGCTTGCCGGATGCCTGCTGACGGTGGTCCTCTTCAGAGACTCCTCGCACATCGAGGCCGCCTACGGCATCTCGATCACCATCACCATGCTGATGACCACCGTGCTTCTGGCGCTATGGATGCGGATGAAAGGCACTCCGGCGGGAGTCTACGGACTCTTCGCCGTGTTCTTCCTGATACTTGAGGGAATCTTCTTCACGGCCAATCTCGCCAAATTCATCCACGGCGGCTGGTACAGCCTGCTCGCAGCGGCGTCCGTGGCGGCGATCATGATGATATGGAACGCCTCGACCCGACTGCGCAACTCCTTCATCTCCTACATCCCGCTGCGCGACCGCACAGAACTGATAGAGGCGATCAGCAACGACAGAGAGATACCGAAATACGCCTCAAACGTGGTCTATCTCAGCCGCTCGGACAATCCGGACATGCTCGAGTCGAAAGTGCTCTATTCCATCATAAACAAGCAGCCGAAGCGCGCCGACCACTACTGGTTTATCCATATGGAATATGACGACTCGCCCGACACGCTGACCTACGGAGTGAAGACATTCGTGAAGGGAAGAATCTTCGTGGTGACTTTCAGGATCGGCTACCGCATCAATCCCCGGGTAAGCGTCTACCTGCGGCAGGTGGTGGAAGACCTTGTGGCGAAAGGGGAGCTTGACCTTGCGAGCAGTTATCCGTCGCTGCGCGCCTACGGCATACCCGGCGACTTCCGCTTCATAATGCTCCACCGCATCTTCACGTCCCAGGGAGAATGCGGCAAGAAAGAGACGCTGCTGCTTCGGGCGCACGACAGGCTTCGCCGTCTGGCGCTCTCCGACCGCGACGCGCTCGGCCTCGACACCAGCCTGCTCGACACTGAGACGGTGCCCCTCATCCTCACCGGAAACCGGACCGGACGGCGCGTACGCCCCGAGCCGCAACCGGAATGCGCAGAAGCGGAATGAACCGGAGCGCGGCTCTAAGTGTTGTATATTCAGACCGAAATCTTATTTGTATCTGCCGGAAGATGACATTCAGGCAAGTTGCATCACTTAATTAATAAATACTATGGATATTCAGAGCATTATCACTGAATTGTCGTCGAAGTTCGGCGGCAAATTCGATGTCACCAAGGTGACGGAACATCTCAAGGGAATGGACACCGGCAACTTCTCGATGACCGAGATTGTGGAGAAAATAAAAGGCGCCGGCCTTCTTGGCGACCTTGACGGCGACGGAGTAAAAGAATCAGCCTTTGAAGAGATCAAAGGGAAACTGGGCAGCCTCTTCGGCAAGTGACAGTTCACCACACATCAGAAACACACTCCGTGGATACGGTCCTAAGCCGTATCCACGGAGTGACGTGTTTTCTGGAAGATTGAAAGAAAGTTTGTGATTTCCGGATATTTTGCTTAACTTTACGGAATAATGACATTTCAGGCTGCCGCCTGCGGAAGCCCAATCACCAGAATCACCATGAAAGAACCCGACTACCATATGGTAGACCTTATCTCCAAAGGAGTGGACCGCGCCAAACTCGGCGAGGCCGTGAGAGTGTATGAAGAGATTACAGCGGGAGGCAACGCAATCCCGGAACGCAGCCATTACGCCATGGGCTGGATCATATATTATGCGCTTCACCAGTTTGGCGAGCGGGAAGTGGGCAGGCGGAAACACCTGCTGCGCCACTATCTCGCACTCCGCACCCCACGTCCGCACAAACTGCACTCGATGATACTCTGCGAGGCACTGCGTCTGAGAGAGAATGTGGCGAGGCAGAAAGAGCAGCTGCGGACCGCTGCGGAAGCACCCGAGACTTTCTCGCTGATGCGCTTCCTGCAACTGTGGGACACCGCAAATCTGAGACCGGGCGACTGGCTGCGGCATGAATATGAGGGGAGGAGACTTTCATCGACGGTGGAGAAGCTGATCACCCTCTACGTGGGAGAGGCAACGAAGGGGACCGACTCGCCCTCCGGCCAATTCACCGCGCTCATAGACCGCGCGCTGAGCGAATATCCCGACAGCCACGCTCTTCTTGGCCAGCGGGCGTCGCTCCATGCCATGACAGGCGACAGGGAGGCCGCGCGGCGACTGCTGCGCACCGCGCTTGTGATGGCCCCCGGCAAATTCCATCTGTGGAGCCGTCTGGCATCGCTCATCGACACAGAGAGCGAGCCCCGCCTCAAGATGGCGCTTCTTGTCCGAGCCATGCAGACACCGGGGCAGCAGGATTTCAAGGGGCGCGTCAGACTCGACATGGCCAGGATATGGATAACGCGCGAACTTTTCGGAGAAGCCGTCTGGGAACTCGCCGAAGTAAGACGCCTTTACGAAGGAAAAGGTTGGCATCTGCCCCGCGCCTATGCGGAAATGACAGGGAAAATACCGGCGGGTACGGCAGCGAAAGACCCTTCCGCCGTCTACTCAAGGCTGTCGCCACTGGCAGAGGCCGAGATATACTCATCGATACCCGCTATTACGGCAAGAAAAACCTATCACAAGGGAGCACAGCCGGCATCGCCCTCTCCCGCCGGTTGGAAAAAGGCCACCGAGACAGCATGGAGGGTGACCGACGGGCAGGGGCGCAACTACTGGTTCCAGCCGTCGAGATACGGGATAGATCCGGAACTGCCGCTCGGCACTCCCCTCTCGATACGCCTGCACAACGACAAAATAGTACACGCATCAACAGCAGCACAACACAGCCAGATATGAAATCATCGATACTGACAGCGGCATTGCTGGCAGCCACACTGCAGGCAATGCCGACATGGGCCGGGATACAACCGGAAGTGACATGGGAGAATCTCGGCCACCGCCCCGGCGGCAACGGAGAGGCTGAGTGTCTGGAACGCTTCACTATAAAGAACCACGGCGAGGGATTCACGCGCCTCGCCTTCTGCATGCCGAAGCACGGCATGCGCGCGCTGAATCCGCACGACACCATTATCGAGCTCCTGCCGGGTTACTACGCGGTGGAATCGCCGAGATTCGCGACACCATCCGACTCCGTGACTATCGACATAGCGGTGGAGGGGTGGATCCATAACGCCTACGAGATTCCGGACGGCATGCACCTGGTGGCCGACAGGAAAAGCATACCGACCCACAACCGATGGCTACCGGCCACATCAAGGCGCGGGCAATGGATACCTGACGGATGGAGCAACGACCCGATGGTCTACGGCGAGACGGCCTACGCCATCAACGACTCGCTGCGCTCCGCCCTGCGCCCGGGACCATACATGCAGATACCTACACTGAAAGCGGTGAAAACCACAGGACGGATGACCCGAATGCCAGCACTTACGCTGAAGATGGTTGACGACCCTCGCGAGCGCTACTACCGGGTGACGATAGCGGGCGACACGGCGGTGGTGAGCACCAACAGCAGCGCTCCGATGGCAATCCTTGCGGAAGTGGAACGCCGCATGCGTGAGAGCGCCGACGGGGCGGGGATGATGCCGGAAGCGGAACTGGAAGACTGGGCCGACTACGGCTACCGCGGGCTGATGATAGACGTGGCGCGCAACTTCACGCCGAAGGAGGAGATCATGAGAATACTTTCGCTGATGGCCCGCTACGGGCTCAACGTGCTTCACTTCCACTTGGGCGATGACGAGGGATGGCGGCTTGAGACAGCGGGACTGCCCGAACTCACGGAAGTGGGCAGCCGACGCGGATATACGGAAACGGATGACACCGGTTTTCTCAAGCAGATATACCGAGGCGACGGAAATCCTGACTCCGCGACCACGGCCAACGGCTTCTATACGGAAGACGACTACATCGATATCCTGCGCCATGCCAAAGCGCTTGGGATAGATGTGATACCGGAATTTGACTCGCCGGGCCACAGCCGCGCAGCAATCAGGGCAATGGAACACCGCCACCGCACCAGCGGCGACGCCTCGCTGCGTCTTATCCATGACGGCGACACATCAAGATATTCCACGGCGCAGTTCTTCGGCGACAATCTGATGAATCCGGCTCTCGAGGGGCCTTATCGGCTCTGGGGAATGGTGATGGACGGGATAATCGATCTTCACCGGCGCGCCGGGGTGCCTCTGCGTGCCATTCACATCGGAGGCGACGAAGTGCCGGCCCATGCCTGGGACGGGAGCGCCGCAGCCCAAGACCTGATGCGCAGCGAGGGGATGACCAATCAACGCGAGCTTTATGCCCACTTCGTGGAGCGGCTTGCGGATCTCGCGGCCGAGCGCGGCATCAAGATAGCGGGCTGGCAGGAAATAGCCCTCGACCACTCAAAAGATTATGACCGACGGGTGCTTCCCGTCACGGAGGCCGTAAACTGCTGGACCAACGCCGGCACGCAGGGAAGCAGAATGGCTACGTCGGGGTATCCGGTGGTGATGAGCAATGTGGACTACCTCTATCTCGACCAGACTCCCACGACCCATCCGGAGGAGCCGGGATTCACGTGGGGCGGAATCGTGGACGAATTCCGTCCGCTGCATGCGACGGCCGAACTTCTCTGTCCGGGCGACAGCGCGGAGAGGGCGAACGTGGTGGGGATCTCGGGGCATCTCTTCGCCGAGACAGTGCGCGACACCGGCATGATAGAGCGCTATCTGCTGCCACGTCTGTTAGGCATCGCCGAGCGGGGCCACAACTCGCAACCCACCCTTTCGGACGAGGAGTATTTCGGAGCGCTGACAGAAGAAATGGGGCGTTGGGCCACAGAGGGATTGGAATTCTATGTGAGGCAACCCGGAATACGGCTCAACGGAGACATGGTGGAGATGAACGAGCCATACGGCTTTGGAGAGATACGCTACACCCTCGACGGGAGCGAGCCGACCGCGGAAAGCATGCTCTACGAAGGGCCATTCCGCCGGGGACAGGCTACAGACATCCGCGCACGGCTCTTCATCGGCCCCTCGCGCAGCGTCACCTCCATCCTCAGGGCGGCAAGGTAAAACTACGCTTTTACAAGTTTATGGATCCCCGCCCGGAGGGCTGGGCAACCTATGCCAACCCCGGCGCACAGCCTGCTAAGGGAGCAGAATCCAAATGAAGACAGCGCGTAACTTTCCGGCTCATTGCATTGTTATTCCTATAAAGAGGTATCGTTATGGCAACTGAATTGAAATATCCTATCGGCATACAGCATTTCCCAGATGTGATCGAGGGAGGCTATGTCTACGTAGACAAGACAGCATATATCGCACAGCTTATCGGCTCGGGGAAATACTTTTTCCTGAGCCGTCCGCGGCGTTTCGGGAAAAGTCTTTTCATCAGTACGCTCGAAGCCTATTTCAAGGGACGACGGGAACTATTCAAAGGCCTTGCCATAGACTCGGATGATTATGACTGGACGGAAAGACCGGTCATAAAGATGTCGCTCAACACGGTGGATCCGAAGTCGGAGGACTCGCTGATCAATGTCATTGACGGCATTTTAATGGAATATGAACGCATATATGCAATCACAGACTGCCGAACAGAACTTTCAAGCCGATTTGTACAGATTCTCCGAAAAGCATACAAATCGTCGGGGCAGAAAGTCGCCATCTTAATCGACGAGTATGACGCGCCGCTTCTCAGCACACTCGACAATGACGTATTAAACCAGTCATACCGCGCCACGCTTAAATCGGTGTTTTCCGTACTGAAGAGTGCCGACGAGTACATCCATTTCGCTTTCGTGACGGGAGTGTCGCGATTCAGCCACACCAGCCTCTTCAGCGGCGCCAATCACCTGAAGGACATTTCGCTCGACAGACGGTATGGAGCGATCTGCGGAATAACGGAAACTGAATTCAAAACTTATTTCGCAGAGGGGATACGGGCGTTTGCCGGTGAGCTACGGTTATCGGACGAAGCGATGCTGCATATGCTAAAGGATAATTATGACGGATACCATTTCAGCAATGGGTGTCCGGATATCTACAATCCTTTCAGCCTTCTCAATGCCCTTGACTCACGGAAACTTGACAACTATTGGTTTCAGTCGGGCACGCCGAGTTATCTGCTTTCGGTGCTGAAACGCGACAATTTCTACCTTCCTCAGCTCGACTGCCTCGAAGCTGCAGAGTCATCACTGTCGGCAAAGGAATCGTATCTGCAGAATCCGGTGGCGCTGCTTTATGAAGCCGGATATGTCACGATAAAGGAATACGACGCCGAGGAATCCGGGTATGTGCTTGGTCTGCCAAACCAGGAAGTGGCTAAAAGTTTTGCAGAGGCACTCATGCCTATCTACTCGGGAGAGGAAGAATACAAATGCCAACAAACGGTCTATCTCATGCGCAAGGCTATGGTCAACGGCAGGCCGGATGAGTTCATGCAGCGTCTGCAGACTTTCCTTGAGGGGAATCCCTACAGCAACACCGAGATGAAGAAACGAGAGACATATTTCAAAAACAATATCTTCATCGTAATGAAGGCGATTGGGTTCCGGCCAAGAGTGGAGGAGGAAACCTGCCGCGCGCGTATGGACGTGATGCTGCGGACGAGCAGATACATCTACATCTTCGAGCTCAAGACCGACGGCTCCACCTCAGACGCGATGGAGCAGATCGACGACCGGGGCTACGCACTACCGTATGCCGACGAAGGGCGCCAAATCATAAAGATAGCAGCCAACTACTCATCAGCGCGCAACAACATCGACTCCTGGGAGTGTCTTTGAAATAATTCAAGTTTCGTCTTAGGGCGAAACTTGAAGGCCCGTACCCGCCCGGAGGGCGAAGCAACCTATGCCATCATGGTTATCTTTCCGCTGCGAGGGTCGGAGCCGGGAGCGGCATACATCGTGTCGCATTCGAAGGAAGCGAGCTGTGAGGCGGTGCGGATGTCGTATTTTCCCTCACTCATCAGTCGCTATGCCCGCATCGCTCCTTCTTCCTGAGGAAAAATCCACTCGAAAACCTGACGAAATCTTAACGGAAAAATAAGTTTAAACAACTTCATTATTGATTCAAGAGGGTGTATCATGTTTCTGAAATTTTATGAGTCTGAGTCAAGGATCAGTTTAACCGAAAATGTACGGAAAGCAGAACACAAGTGGGGAAAATATTGTTACTTTGAATGGATTCTCACAAAAAAGACATATAGGTATGAAATCACTTGTAGCCCTCGCCATGGGCACATTCGCGCTCGGCATCTCGGAATTTCTGATGATGGGGATTCTGGGCAACATCTCCCAGAGTCTGGGAGTGAGCATCAGCGAAGCCGGCCATCTAATCTCCGCGTATGCCACAGGGGTCTGCCTCGGAGCCCCGGCACTGCTCTTTTTCCGCAAGACACCGTTGAAGAAAATCATGATGGCGCTGGCCGGAATCATAGCGCTCGGCAACCTGCTGGCCTTCCTCGCGCCCGGCTACTGGACACTGTTTGCCGCCCGCCTTGTGTCGGGTCTCCCCCACGGTGCATATTTCGGAGTCGGAGCGATAGTGGCCAGACGTCTGGCCAAGCCTGGACATGAGGTGAGCGCCGTCTCGTTCATGATCGGAGGCATGACCGTGGCCACCCTTATGGGAGTGCCGCTCGGCACATTTGTGAGCAACGCGCTGTCGTGGCGTTTCGCGTTCCTTATAGTGGCGATATGCGGCGTTGCGACCTATATCGCGATACGCTGCAACATACCGGATGTGGGCAAACTGAAGGACATGGGATTCAAGGGTCAGTTCCGCTTCCTGCGCACACTGCCGCCATGGCTGATATTCGGAGGCGTGATATTCGGACAGATCGGTTTCTACTGCTGGTACAGCTACATAGACCCGCAACTGACGGAGGTGGCCGGATTCAGCACAGACGCCCTTTCATGGCTCATGATACTCGCCGGGCTCGGAATGTTTATCGGCAACTTCACCATCGGCGTTATCGGGCCGAGGTTCAAACCGTCGTCGCTCGCGGCCACGGTGGAACTTCTCGGCATCCCGGTGCTTCTTCTGTTTTATTTCTTCGCCTCCAACCAGATAGCGGCTGTAGTGCTGATGATGGCCGGCACAGCTATCCTTTTCGGTTCGGGCAGCCCTCTCCAGTCTTCCATCGTGGGCTATTCGAAAGGAGGCGAGATGCTCGGCGCCGCATCTATCCAGATAGCCTACAATGCGGGAAACGCCGTGGCGGCGTGGCTCGGCGGCCTGGCAATAAAGGAAGGATACGGCTATGCGTCGCCCTCTGTGGTGGGACTGCCGCTGATAGCTATCGGCGCATCACTCCTTTTCCTGCTCTATTGCAAGTATGAGAGGGATCGTGCACAATGATGCCGTCACCTTTACATACAATAGATTAGAATACTTCATTGAGAGCACCCGGCATGCTCTGCAGTGAGGTCACAGCACAGCCGCAATCTTACGAATGTCTGCAAGCCGTCTCATAAATGTAGAGTCAGACTTGGCTATCTGCATATTGTAGTCTGCCTGAAGTTTAATCCACATGTCGGCCGAGATACCTAAGGCGGCTTCAAGTAAAAGCGCAAGTTCTGTATTGACACCGCGTTTGCCGTTTATTACCTCATTCAACAACGACGGCGAGACGCCAATCTGTTCGGCAAGTTTAGCCTGTGTAAGATTGCGTTCCTCCAACTCATCGCGTATAAGTTCGCCGGGATGGGTTGGTTCAAACGGCATCAGATTGTTGGCAATCATCGATGGGTCAACATTCGGAAGAGTAATCATATCAGTCGTAATGGTTTGAGAGTTCAACAATATTGCAGATAGTCAAGATTGGTTCATCCATATTTTCAGCCAGCGAAAACTCTATTCGATATTGGTCGTTGACCTTAACTGAAAAAAGTCCTTTCTTATCTCCATGCAAAGCCTCAAAATGTAAGGATTTAATAGGGTAAAGTTCCTCTTTTGAAGTGACTTTCATAAGATAACTGATTCTATCCTTGTATCGTTTGACAATACTTGGTTGAAAACGGTGCTTTTTATCAGAAGACTTACCGTTTTCGTATAACTCCTTGAGGTAGGTATGTTCAAAAGTGACTATCATATCATTTAATTCAAGTTTCGCAAGTTCAACTTAAAGTTTATGAGTTTATAAGTTTAGTTTATTCGCAACCCATACAAGGGCTGTCTCTTATACACATCTCCGAG
>USNC01000013.1 GCA_900555915.1 uncultured Porphyromonadaceae bacterium
CATTAACATAATGAAGAAATTATTATTTTTGTCTATAATTGTTCTTGCAGTCATCACAAGTTGCGAGAATGATGATTGTTTGTTCAAGGATCCAGTGATAGAAAACTATTTTCTGTCCATAGACGCTAATTCGGATTTCACTACTTTGGAAGATCAAGAAATGAATATTCTCAAATTAGCACTCGAACGTATTCGCTTCAAGTCTGATGAGAATGGAATTGCGCACATCGCCTCAAAATCAGCCAAAGAAGTTAATATATCCCAGAATATTTATGACTGGATTAAAAATTCTGTTGAAAATTACAATATAGAATTGATGTCTGGCACAATTTACACTCGTGCTACATACGCAAGTAATTCAGAAAGCGGAGGAAACGAACCATCTGATTGTGTTGCACATGCCGTTTCAGGAGCTCTCGATTATATATCATATGAATATGCAAATTCAGTTCTTACAAGTCGCTATGGCAGTAATGGTGTTCCTGCAGGCAATATTTATGAAGCTCTGACATTATTTGGGCCTGTAAGAAGAGTTGATTCAAGTTCGTTTCAAGGTGGTATGGTGAATAGAGTAGTCGTTATTGATGGCGGTCATGCCCTTACCGGAGTATCTGTACAAGGTGATTACATTGTCTGTTGGGATTATCAGAAGATGGCTTTAGGTGACCCCAATTATATAAGTTGTCTTTCAATGAGTATGGTTCATGTTTATCAATTTTCCAATAGTTTTAGTTTTTGAACTTATTGAGATTTCTATTATACCTGAGTAGAGTATCTACTTCACTAAAAAATCTTTAATAAACGTGGAGATGACTCAGAAGTAGAAAAGAGACAGACTTTTATACGTGTCAAATCAGCAAAATAGACAGTGTTTTATGAATAACAAACAGATTCTCGGAGTCTTACAGGGGCTTCCCTTGATGTTGTTGATTTTGGTCTGTCCGATTTCATTGTCGGCAGTGGAAAATGATATCCATATTAAAAGACTGGCTAACTGGTCGAAGATTTATGATGAGTCTTTTATTAAGAACCATGGTTACGTCAATGTCTATACAAATATACTGGACTCTCTGGACATAAGTTTTCATGCACCCGATAAGTTCAACCTGATTTCAGATAAAGAAATCGGACGATCAATACTCGTTTTCCCAAATGAAAATTTTAAATCCAAATATTACTATGGTATTGTGGGAGCGATGCAGTATGGTCCTGTGTTTGAATCAGAAAATAATGATGCCCTCATTCTTTTTCCTCTAATGATAGACCTTCAGGGAGTGTCGCAAGAGTTTCAGATTGAGCAGGAACTTATTGCCGCATATGGAGATGACGATATTGACGTGACGCCGCTGATAGCCCGGCACTCAAGGCAAGATATCCCCGGCGACACAAATGCGGACAGTCTTACTGTGTATGAGTATGAGATTTTGTCTCCCCCTATTGGGGATTACCGCCATTGTGTTGCTTTGGCATTGCGTAGGTATGCTCATTTTCCGCTATTTGTCAAATTATTGCTGAATGATTCAGGAAAGGAACAGATTACCGAATATATCAAGATTGCTCTTGGGTGTGTACGTTATGGAAATCTACAGAACGCTGAGATGCTGGAGGAAGAGAAAAAAGTAGGAGAGGAGGGTAAGTTCCCCCTGAAAAAATATCCTAAATGCAAACATTGATTAAGACAGCTATATTTATCAGCGGGTGGGGATGATTTTTATGCGAAGTGAGAATTGAATACGCAATTGAGATTATAGAAAATTAGGAAAAATCATCGATTTTTCCTAATTTTGTAGTATGAAACTCAAAAGTGCACTTTACATGGTGCCCGTGCCGATGAGCGGTGCTCCGGTTTCCGACGTGATTCCGGAAGGGAATCTCGTCATCGTGCGTCAGCTCCGCCACTTCATCGTGGAGAACGTGCGCACGGCGCGGCGCTATCTCCGACATATCGACCCGGCGTTTCCTATCGCCGACTGCTCTTTCAGTGTCCTCGACCGCCATACAAGGCCCGAGGATGTGACTGCCATGCTTCAGCCTCTGCGTGAAGGTATTCCGATGGGCGTGATGAGCGAGGCCGGCTGCCCAGGAGTGGCAGATCCGGGCAGTCATCCGGTGGAGATTGCCCAGCGGGAAGAGTTGCCGGTGGTGCCGCTTGTGGGTCCGAGTTCTATCCTTATGTCGCTGATGGCGTCGGGATTCAATGGACAGGGGTTTGCCTTTCACGGCTATCTTCCCATTGACCCGGCTGACCGCAAAAAGGCACTCAAGCGTCTTGAATCGGAATCGGCAATGAGGCAGATGACGCAGATTTTCATAGAAACTCCCTACCGCAACAACCGTATGGCGGCACTTTTAGCCGATGCACTCAACCCGACAACAATGATGTGTGTGGCGTGCGACATAACAGACCCTGAGAAAGAGGAGATAGCGACAGCCACGGCCAAAGCGTGGAAGACCCGCAAGTATGATTTCGACAAACGTCCGGCCATATTCCTGATATATGCCGGAGCCAAGGGGGGCGACACCCGCCGCTACGAAAAGAAATGAGCCGCAGAATCATTTTCGACGACCAGCCGGGCCTTCCCTTCGAGGAGTGGGAAAATCCATACTCGCAACCGGAACAAAAGCAGCCGAAACGCGACATCCCGCGTCCGCTCTACTACTGCTCTTTCGGCAGCGGGTCGAGCGGCAATTCATGCTATATCGGAAGCGCCGAGGGAGGTATCATCATAGATGCCGGTCTGCGGGCCGAAGACATAGAGGCCGGCCTTGCCGCCAACGGTGTCAGCATGCGCCATGTGAAAGCCGTGCTTCTGACCCACGACCATTCCGACCATGTGAAATACGCCTACGCCCTGCTGCGCAACAACCGCCATCTCAAACTCTTCTGCACCAACCGCGTGCTCAACGGCATGCTGCGCAAGCACTCCATCTCGCGCCGCATCAAGGAATACCACGTGCCGATCTTCAAGGAAATACCGTTCAAGATCCTTGACTTCGAGGTGACGGCCTTCGATGTGCCCCACGACGGCAGCGACAACATGGGATTCTCGATCGAATTCGACGGACGCCGGTTTGTGGTGGCCACCGATCTCGGCGATGTCACCGAGCGCGCTGCCCACTACATGTCGGGCGCCAACTATCTGATGATCGAGGCAAACTACGACGTCAACATGCTCCGCTTCGGAAAATATCCAGAATATCTGAAGGCGCGCATAATGGGATGCAACGGACATCTCGACAACCGGCAGACGGCATCTTTCCTGTGCGATATAATCAATCCCGGACTCTCGCATATCTTCCTCTGCCATCTTTCGAAAGACAACAACACGCCGCAGACAGCATTGCGCACCATCCGCGACGCCCTTGAGGCCAAGGGGCTGAGGGTGGGCGACGCCACCGATTCTCCCGACGACCTGAAGGCCGACGTGCAGCTCGCCGCTCTGCCGAGGTTTGACATGACACGCTGGTTTGTGTTCCGGCCCCCACTCACACGATAAATCCATCTCCCGTTTCACCCAGATCCTTATAAATGACAGACAACTCCAACATACTCCGCGCATCTTACCACACACTCGGATGCAAACTTAATTTTTCGGAAACTTCCGCAATCGGCATGCAGCTGGCGCAGCGCGACATCATCAAGGCGCTCCCCGGCGAGACTCCGGATATTGTGGTGGTCAACACCTGCTCGGTGACAGAAGTGGCCGACAAGAAAGGCCGCAGCCTGATAAGACGACTCCGTTCGCGATGGCCCGACGCCACTCTGGTGGTGACGGGATGCTATGCGCAGCTGAAACCGCAGGAGGTGGCTTCGATCGAAGGCGTGGATATGGTGCTCGGCAACGATGAGAAATTGAAGATGGCCGACTATCTCGACCGGTGGATGGAAGACCGCAAGGAACGTGTCGACGTACATGAGTGGAAGGACATACGTGAGTTCAGAGGCGCCTGCGAGCGCGGCGACCGCACCCGCTACTGGCTCAAGGTGCAGGACGGCTGCGACTATTTCTGCACCTACTGCACCATCCCCTTCGCCCGCGGACGAAGCCGCTCGGGCGATATAGCCTCCCTTACAGCGGAGGCGCGCAGGGCCGCCGCCGAAGGGGGTAAGGAGATTGTGCTTACGGGAGTCAATGTGGGATGTTTCGGCAAGGATACCGGCGAGAACTTCCTTGACCTGCTTAAAAGTCTTGACGCTGTGGAGGGAATAGAGCGCTACCGCATATCAAGCATAGAGCCGAATCTGCTCACCGAGGAGATAATACGCTGGATTGCCGAGGATAGCCGCGCTTTCATGCCGAGTTTCCACATTCCCCTCCAGTCAGGTTCGGATGAGGTGCTCCGGCTGATGAACCGCCGCTACCGCACCGACCTCTTCACCGACCGCATCAATCTCATCCGCAGTCTGATTCCCGACGCTTTCATCGGGGTGGATATAATAGCGGGAGCACGCGGAGAGACCGACGAGGAATGGCGCGTAGGTCTTGACTATGCCGCGTCGCTCCCGGTGAGCCGCTACCACGTATTCCCATATTCGGAGCGCCCCGGCACCAAGGCTCTCGCCATAGCAGGGCAGGTGAGCCAGGAAGAAAAGCACCGAAGGGTGGCGCAACTCACAAAACTCAGCGACGAAAAACTGCGTGGTTTCTCCCGCCGGTATTTCGGTGAGGTGCGTCCGGTGCTCTGGGAGCATCCTGACAGCGCGGACGAAGGTCTGATGTACGGTCATACCGACAATTATCTGCGTGTATGCGCCAAAGCATCGCCCGATCTCTACAATACGATCTCCGAGGCGCGCATCACGGGGTTTCACAACGCCGATCCCGAAACGCTCTCCGCTACCATAGACCTCTGAAATGATGAAGAAGAAACTGTCGGTCATAATATTGAACTGGAACGGAGAGCGGCTGCTCCGCAGGTTTCTGCCGTCGGTGGTGGACAACACCGCGGGAGAAGATGTGGAGGTCATCGTCGCAGACAACGGATCTTCCGATTCCTCGCTCATGGTGCTCGCCGATGAATTTCCAGGTGTCCGCGTCATCGCGTTTGACAAGAACTACGGTTTTGCGGAAGGCTACAACCGGGCAATAGAGCAGGTGGACACTGAATTTGTCACCCTGCTCAATTCCGATGTGGAGACCCCCCCGGGGTGGTGGCTCCCGATATTGCGCTTCATGGAGGAGCATCCTGAAGTCGGGGCATGCCAGCCCAAGATAATGAGTTGCAGGGACAAGACAATGTTTGAATACGCAGGTGCGGCCGGTGGCCTTCTCGACAGGTTGGGCTATCCTTACTGTCGCGGCCGCCTGTTAGACCGCATTGAGAAAGACAGCGGCCAGTATGATTCGGCACCGGCCGATGTGGCATGGGCTTCGGGCGCGGCTCTGACGGTGAGGCGCGACGCCTATCTCACTGCGGGCGGTCTTGACAGTGATTTCTTCGCCCATATGGAGGAGATCGATCTCTGTTGCCGCATGTGGAATGCCGGATGGCGAGTCTGTGTGGTGCCCTGCTCCAGGGTGTATCATCTCGGCGGCGCGTCGCTTGCCCAGGGCAATCCGCAGAAGACGTATCTGAATTTCCGCAACAATCTGCTTCTGCTCCATAAGAATTTGCCGGAGAAACGAGGGAAAAAAGTTTTGTTCCGCAGACGACTTATGGATTCGCTGGCGTTTTTTATGTATATGGCGAAGTTTGACTTCTCCAACGCGCGTGCCATTCTGAAGGCTCATTCCGATTTCCGCAAGATGCGGAAGTCGTACACCCGGTTTCCGGCACGCGATATACTGTCGACACTGCCCGGTGCCGACAGATATATAGTGTTTGACCGATATCTTAAATTCAAATTTCGCTGATGGCGAACTTTGAGGTTTCTGTGTTATGGGTTTATTGTTTAATCGTTTATGCTGATTGGATATGAAGAAACTGATACTTGTAAGCAACGACGACGGATATATGGCGAAGGGCGTGAGGGAACTGATGGCGATGCTCGCGCCTTACGGCGAGGTGGTGGCGATATGTCCGCACACCGGCCGCAGCGGCCAGTCGATGGCATTGACTTTTGATGCCCCTCTGCGGGTGAGGGAAGTGGAATCGCCGGTAGAGGGCACTCGTCTCTACAGCTGCAGCGGCACTCCGGTAGACTGTGTAAAGGTGGCGCGTGAGACTGTTCTGGGCGGCCGAATGCCCGATCTGGTTGTGGCCGGCATAAACCACGGCAGCAACGCCTCGGTCAATGTGGTCTACAGCGGCACGATGGGGGCAGTGCAGGAAGGCGCCATGTGGGGAGTGCCTGCCATAGGGTTCTCACTTACAAGCCATGATCCGGACGCTGACTTTTTCGCTGTGCGTCCTTCGGTAGACGCGCTGGTGCCGCAGCTTCTTGAAAAGGGACTTCCTTTCGGCGTATTCATCAATGTGAACGTGCCCGACGGGGTGAAGGACGCTCCGGTGATGTTCTGCCGCGAATGCCGCGCGCATTGGAGCGAGGAGTATGGGCAGTATAAAGACCCGCAGGGCCAGCCCTTCTTCATGCTTGCCGGCCATCTTGTCAACGACGAGCCGGAATCAACCGACACCGATCTCTGGGCTTTGGCTCACGGGCGCACATCGGTTGTGGCAGAATACCTGCCACGCACAGCAGCCTCGGCCCTCGTTCCCGATTGGCTTAAAGAAATCTGATTCTCCTTCAGGCGCAGTCTGAACCGGCTGTCAACAACCCTCCTCTATGATCCAGTCTCCGATGGTGCGGGTCTCGGAGGAGAAGTTGGCGCCGATACGGTAGACTGTGCGGCTTTGCTTTTAGGACAAGACTTATAATTGTGCTTTTTGTTATGAATAACTATACGCTGTAATAAAAAGCAAAATGTTAAAAATATAAAAATAACAATAAAAATGTAAAACATTTTTATTGTTTTTATTGTTGTATAATTGTTGCGCATCTTGCGCAGCGTTGTTGGATAAAGACAGGTCATTATTAGAATTTGTATATTTTTTACCACTGGTGTATTAGTATGAATTATGATGAAGTCTTTATAGTATCCAAAGAGAGCAATAACATAAATTTTTCACATAATTGCAATAAGCTTTAGACTGCTCAATCCCATGAAAACTAAAATGAAATTAATGGCAAGCATTGTCATCGGCATAGTATTCGCGTCATGTCAGAACGACGACCAGTTTCTACCGGAAGGAATAGGGATAGATATAAAACGTGGTGACGTATTGGAACTTATCGACGGTGGAAAAATCTCCTGTATAAAATTGTATTGTCTCGACGAAAGTGAGCACGTGTATGGTGAGAACTGGTGGGAAAAATACTCCAGAACTAAAGTCGTAAAAGACTACTCTGATATAAATTTGCTTATAAATGTCGAGCAAAACTATTCTTCGGTCAATATTTTCGTCAATAAGGAAGATAATGATGAATTGCATCGGCTAAGACAAGCATTCTATAAAGAGAAATGCGATTTTATCGTGAAATACTGTAAATCGCATGATACACCCGAGAGGGAGAGTGTGTATCCGGATCTGTTTTCTGCCTATGTAAACGGTGAGGTGCGTATAACGTGCGACAAGACGCTGTTCGGTGAGAAACCCGGAACGGATCTGAAGAAGCATTTCACCTGCATTTCGCGTGATGACTGCCAGGTGGCCGGAGTGCTTGATCCGAAAATCTTAAGAGGGTATGGCGACCCTCCGGCCGAAACCCTCGACCAGATGCTCGCAGATGAAGTTTGGATTGGAAGAAGTTATTTCTTCAGATTCAGTGAAAATCCAAGTGAAAAATACGACAAGATTATCCTTCACCTCGAAATGCCGGTAAAAGCAGAACTTGTAAATGATTGTCTTGCCGCCGCATACAAAGGAGACTCTTCCGCCTCACGGTATAAAGACACGGTTTACCACTACGACTGCAAGATAATGTTTGACTGGGATTCCCCTGAATAAATCATAAAATGCGACGGTGCGCGTCAGTCGGATGCTGATGCGCGTCGTCGCAAACTTTTGAAAAACGATCGAAAAAGGCTTCCGATACACTAAAAATTCTTAAACTGCTTGACTTTCGGCTAAAAATGTGTTAACTTTGCATTTGGATAAGCCAACCGCGCTTTTCAGAAGCGGATCCGGAAGGGTCGGCCAAAGCCCGGTGGTATGAAATTGATAAATAGAATGAAGCCACATAAAGAGGTGAGATTGTCGAGCCGGGCAGCCCATTTCACCACAGGAGTCAGCGTGACTCTTGCCCTGCTCACGCTCGGCATCATAGCCATGATCCGGATTGCAGCCACCATGGAGTCGCGGCGCATGATGGAGAAGATAGAAATAAGCGTGATAATGGCCGACAGCATCGGCGACACACGCGCCATGGCCGTATGTGAGGCCATATCCAGACAACCCTTCGCGCTCGACACCCGGTTCATATCAAGCAGCGAGGCCATGCGCAACTGGGAGGAGGCCACGGGCGAGGATCTGGAGAAAACATTCGGTGTGAACCCCCTCTCGCCGGAGATCGCATTCACCGTCAGAAACGGTTATACCTCAGCCGCCTCCATAGCCAGAATCAAAAAAGGAGTTGCTGAAATAGCGGGAGTGGAGGAGGTCGGTGCCCCTGACGGCGAGATGATTGAGTCGATGAACGGGGCTATCCGCAAACTCACCATCAGCCTTACGGTGCTCGCAGCCGTGATGCTTGTGATCTCATTTGTGCTTATCAGCAACACAGTGCGCCTTTCCATCTATTCCAGAAGATTTACCATCCATACCATGCAGCTTGTCGGCGCCACCGACGGCTTTATCCGCCGTCCGTTTGTGACGGCCAACACGTGGGTGGGCGTGATCTCCGGACTGATAGCGGCCGCACTGCTTTCCGCCGCGCTTGCCGCCGCTCCCGGCCTCGGCATTACGGGAGTGACAGAGATGCTGCCATGGGCGTCGATGGGGCTTGTGGCGGCCGCGCTTGTCGCCGCCGGGGCTCTGATATGTTGCGTCGCCGCGCAGTTGGCCACGACCCGGCACCTGCATCAGGACTATGAGCAGCTGTTCAGTTGATGACAAAGACTGTAAGATGATGGAGATATGGATGAGATGTGTGGATTGCCATGAATATAATAGCCTATCGCAAAACAGATAAAACTGTCACTATTTTAAGACGAAACAATATAAGAAATGAAAATAAAATTTCCCGCTCCCCAGCCTGACGGCATAGAGAAAGTGCCTGACAGCGAACGCCCGTTCGGCCGCGCGAATTACATCGCCATGGCAGTGTGCGTTGCCCTCATAGTGATCGGATTCATCCTCATGTCGGGCCCCGGAAGTTCGGTGGAGGGAGGCTTCAATCCCGACATCTTCTCCACGCGACGCATCGTAGTCGGTCCGGCAGTGACATTCATAGGGTTCCTGTGTATGGTATTCGCCATCCTTATCAGACCCAAAGCCAAAAATTAAATAGTCAAGTTTCGCTACGCTCAACTTTTAGGCTTTAGGCTTTAGGTTCGTTTATCAGGGGCTCATACGAGGGGCTTTTTCAGCGTTGGGCTTTGTAAATAAAATGGTCCTAACCCTAATATAGCCAATGTAAAATTGAAGATGCGAAACTTAAGTTAAATACAACATTCAACATTGAATTAATGGATTGGTTAGACGCCCTTATCCTCGGCATAGTACAGGGACTTGCCGAATACCTCCCGATCTCCTCAAGCGGACACCTCGTCATATTCCGTGAGATACTCGGACTGAAACTTGAAGGCGAGGACGCCCTTCAGTTTGACGTGATACTCCATGCCGCTACAGTACTCAGCACCATTGTGGTGCTCTGGCCCATGTTTCGCGACCTCTGCAAGAGTTTCTTCACTTTCAAGCGCGACGACAATTTCTGGTATGTGATCAAAATACTCGTCAGCTGCATCCCGATAGCGATAGTGGGCTTCTGCTTCAAGGACCTTGTGGAAGGTTTCTTTACGGGCAACCTCACCATAGTCGGAATTTGCCTTATGGCGACAGCCTGCCTGCTCACATTCGCCCATTTCAGCGACCGCCTCATGAGCGGGCGCATGGCGAGCGCGCGCAGGGGTCGTGACATCACTTTTGCCGACGCCCTCACTATCGGCGTGGCGCAGGCTGTGGCGGTGCTTCCGGGCCTGAGCCGCAGCGGCACCACCATAGCCACCGGTATCCTCATCGGCGACAGACGCGACAAGGTGGCGTCGTTCTCTTTCCTGATGGTCATTATCCCTATTCTCGGCGAGGCCCTTCTCGACCTCAAGGATATCGTGAGTCCTGAACCCGGGGCAGCCCAGACACAGGTCTCCGCATTGTGCATGGTCATCGGTTTCGCGGCTTCATTCCTGGTGGGCTGCGCGGCCTGCAAGTGGATGCTTAGTCTGGTGAATAAAGGCAAACTGGTGTGGTTTGCGGTGTATTGTGTGATAATGTCGGTAATCTGTCTCACTTGGTAAGGCTATGGATTTCATATCAGGAGAAATTTTAGCAGTCGACAAGCCGCTGGGCTGGACCTCATTTGACGCGGTGAAGCGGGTGAGAGGCGCTATACAGCGCCGGCTCAACATGAAGAAATTCAAGGTGGGGCATGCCGGTACGCTCGATCCCCTCGCCACCGGAGTGCTTATCGTATGCACCGGAAGGGCGACCCGCCGCATCGAGGCGTTGCAGAACGGCACAAAGGAATACATCGCCACGATGCGACTCGGCGCCACTACTCCCAGTTTCGATCTCGAGACCGAGATCGACGCCACCTATCCGTGGCAGCATGTCACTCCGGAGCAGGTGGAGGCGATACTTCCGCAGTTTACCGGCCACATCCTCCAGGTGCCCCCTGTCTACAGCGCGGTGAAGGTAGACGGAAAGCGTGCTTATAAATATGCCAGAAAAGGAGCTGAAGTGGAACTGAAGGCCAAACCTTTGGTCATCGAGCAATTGGAACTGCTTGAATCGCAGCTTCCCGAACTGAGGCTGAGGATAGTATGCTCTAAAGGAACATATATAAGGGCTCTGACCCGCGACATCGGCCGGGCCCTCGGATCGGGTGCGCACCTGACAGCTCTGTGCCGCACCCGTGTGGGCGACATCACTCTTGCCGACTGCAGATCGGTCGACGAGACGGTGGCGGCCATATCCACGTGTGAATTATCTTTTCCCGATGATTTTAAGAGTTCCGAAGCCAATGTGCCGTCGGAACGTCAATGAACTGTATTGATACAATGAAACTCTCACAATTCAAATTCAAACTCCCCGACGCGCAGATAGCCATGCATCCGTCGGAAAACAGAGACGAGTGCAGACTGATGGTGGTTGACTCCCGCGACGGCAGTATCACCCATTGCATCTTCAAGGACATAATCAACTATTTCAACGACAAGGACGTGATAGTCTTCAACGACACGCGAGTGTTTCCGGCACGCCTCTTCGGCAACAAGGAGAAGACCAACGCCAAGATTGAAGTGTTCCTGCTGCGCGAACTCAACGAAGCCAACAAATACTGGGACGTACTCGTGGAGCCGGCCCGGAAGATCCGCATCGGCAACAAACTCTACTTCGGCGAAGACGACTCGATGGTGGCCGAGGTGATCGACAACACCACCTCACGCGGCCGCACTCTGCGTTTCCTCTATGACGGCCCTCACGATGAGTTCAAGCAGGCTCTCTACGCTTTGGGCGAGACCCCGCTGCCCGACTATATCAACCGTCCGGCCGAACCTGAGGACGAGGCCCGCTATCAGAATATATTCGCCACCAAGGAGGGTGCCGTCATGGCTCCTGCCGCCGGTCTGCATTTCAGCCGCGAACTTCTGAAGCGTCTTGAGATAAAGGGCGTGGAGAAAGGATGCGTCACACTGCACTGCGGGCGCGGCAATTTCCGCGACATCGACGTGGAGGATCTCACCAAGCACCGCATGGATTCGGAGGAGATGTTTGTGGAGGAGGAACTTGTGGAGATGGTCAACGCAGCCAAGGACCGCGGCTCCAACATCTGCGCCGTGGGCACATCCACGATGCGGGCTCTTGTCACGGCAGAGTGCATGAACGGCCATCTGATGCCGTTTGAGGGCTGGACCAACAAGTTTGTATTCCCGCCCTACGACTTCAACATCTGCAACATGATGGTGTCGAACTTCCATCTTCCCTACAGCACACTGCTCATGATGGTTTCCGCTTTCGGCGGCTACGATCTGATGATGAAGGCCTACGAAACTGCGGTGAAGGAAGGTTATATGTTCGGCGCCTACGGCGACGCGATGCTGATACTGCGCTGAAACTCCTCATATGAAACTACGCGGCGCTATTTCGCCGTATACGCGCCCGCGGGGCGGCTGCATAACAAATCCGGGCATTTCTTTGGAGTGCCCGGATTTGTCGCTATTTCATCGGAACTTGAATTAAAATATTTTAACTTTTTGAAAGGCGGTTGGTTAAATAATTTTAAACAGATGAATTTTTATCGTGAAAAGACTTGACAAAGGCTTTCTGATGTATTATCTTTGCATCGTGTTTTTCATGGTATTAGATTTAAGGTTAGAGGATTAATTGTCGTGAGACAATTTTTCCTTTTTTTTATACCCTAATTCAATTTTCGCTTAGGCGAAAATTGAGGTTTATGAGTTTATAAGTTTATAAGTTTAGTTTATCTGAGGTTTGACTTGGAACTTTTATCT
>USNC01000014.1 GCA_900555915.1 uncultured Porphyromonadaceae bacterium
GCCCTGAAAGAGAAGGCAGGTGAATATGCCGACCAGGCGAAAGACAAAGCGTCGGGCTTTTTCGACAAAGTGAAGGAAAAGACCGCCGACATCCTCCATGCCGGCGCCGACAAGGTGTCGGACCTCGCCGACAAAATCGACAAATAATTCAAGTTTCGCTTGGCGCTCAACTTGAAGGCTTTAGGCTATAAGGTTAGTTTAACGGGGATTAATCTGCGAGTTTAGTTTTGGGGCGTGGTGACCCTCCGAGGCACAAGGATGATTGAGTATGGGATACCCCGGGCTGCGACTTCATGCCTTCGGCCCTTGCCTTGCCCGGGGTTAGGCAATGGAACGCCCCGCCGGGGCGTTGCTATCGGGGGGGGGATCAGTGAGTTTTCCCTCGTTGAGTTTTGTAAATAGTTGAAGCATGGTCGGAGTGTTCCGCTACAGTAGTGGCGGAGCACTCCCCTATTTTTGCAAGGCCATTGCTTCCGCCAGACAGCGGGAGGTGAATATTATAAATTTCACAATTTTTACGATTTTCCTTTGATATATCCTTAATTTATTCTAATTTTGCATAATGTATGCCTTAACGGCTTCATATCCACCGTAGACAAACAATATCAACAATCAAAACAATAACCTAAATTACAAAAACGTTATGTGGTTAACATGCTCATCAGTAGGACGTAAGTTCATCATGGCCTTAACCGGCGCATGTCTCGTCCTCTTTTTAACATTCCACTGCGTGATGAATGCCGTATGCATCGTATGGCCCGAGGCTTACAATGAGATCTGTCTCTTCCTCGGCGCCAACTGGTATGCGCTCATCGCATCAGTGGGGCTGGCAGCGCTCTTCATCGTGCATATCTGCTACGCCCTGTGGCTAACCCTTCAGAACCGCAAGGCCCGCGGCGATGTGCGCTACGCCATCGAGCACCGTCCGGCCTCAGTGGAATGGAGTTCGAAAAACATGCTCGTTCTGGGCATCGTGGTTCTCGCATTCCTCGTGGTGCACCTGATCCAGTTCTGGGCCAAGATGCAGCTCGCCGAGATCACAGGCCATGAAGGCGCGATCCCCCCGGCAGCGGGCACCCTCTTCATCCAGGAAGCGTTCGCACAGTGGTGGACCATCGTAGTGTATCTGATAGCATTCATCGCCCTCTGGTTTCACCTTCAGCACGGATTCTGGTCGATGTTCCAGTCGGTGGGCTGGGACAACACAGCATGGATCCCCCGCCTGAAGAAGATCGGCAACTGCTGGGTATCGATCGTGATCGTACTTTTCGTAGCCCAGGCGGTAGTGTTCGGCATCAAGGCACATGAAGGCTACTACAAGAGCAATCCCGAACTCCGCACCCAATACAAGTCGATGCTGGCTCCGCTGTTTGAAGACAGCTTCGGCCCCGACGCAGCCCAGGCAGTGGCAGTAGGCCCCTACGAGCAGATCTCCGCGCAGCTGCGCCAGATGGCCGAAAACTTCGACTCCGAGCAGGCCAAGATCTACAACGCCAACAATCCGAAGTTCGAGCCCCAGCTCGAGGCCCTCAAGGCATCAGTGGCCCTCTTCGACTATCTTGAGGAAGGCGACGCAGCCGAGGCCGCACAGGAACCCTCAATGACGAATCAACCTCAATAACTCCAGGCGATATGGCAACAGAAAATGTAAAAATCATGAACGCCGCGGATTCGAAGATCCCGGAAGGTCCTATCGCTGAGAAATGGACCAACTACAAGGCTCACCAGAAACTGGTGAACCCCGCCAACAAGCGTAAACTCGACATCATCGTGGTGGGCACGGGCCTCGCAGGGGCCTCGGCAGCCTCCACTCTGGCAGAGATGGGCTTCAACGTGCTCAACTTCTGCATCCAGGACTCCCCCCGCCGCGCGCACTCGATCGCCGCACAGGGCGGTATCAACGCAGCGAAAAACTATCAGAACGACGGCGACTCAGTGTATCGCCTCTTCTACGACACAGTGAAGGGCGGCGACTACCGCGCCCGCGAGGCCAACGTGTACCGCCTCGCTGAAGTCTCCAACAATATCATCGACCAGTGCGTGGCACAGGGTGTGCCATTCGCACGCGAATACGGCGGCCTTCTTGCCAACCGCTCCTTCGGCGGCGCACAGGTGAGCCGTACGTTCTACGCCAAGGGCCAGACCGGCCAGCAGCTCCTTCTGGGCGCCTACAGCTCGCTCAACCGCCAGATCCACCTCGGCAAGGTGAAGAGCTACAACCGCTACGAGATGCACGACGTGGTGCTCGTAAAGGACAAGGACGGAGTGGAACGCGCACGCGGCATCATCGCCAAGAACCTGGTGACAGGAGAGTTCGAGCGCTTCGCGGCACACGCCGTGGTGATCGCCACCGGCGGCTACGGCAACACCTACTTCCTCTCGACCAACGCGATGGGCTGCAACTGCTCGGCAGCTATGGCCTGCTACCGCAAGGGCGCATACTTCGCCAACCCGGCCTATGTGCAGATCCACCCGACGTGCATCCCGGTGCACGGCGACAAGCAGTCGAAACTGACCCTTATGTCGGAATCGCTCCGCAACGACGGCCGCATCTGGGTGCCGAAAGACATCGAGGACGCCAAGCGACTGCAGCGCGGCGAGATCAAGGGCAGCGACATCCCTGAGGAAAGACGCGACTACTATCTGGAACGCCGCTATCCGGCATTCGGCAACCTGGTGCCGCGCGACGTGGCATCACGCGCCGCGAAGGAACGCTGCGACAAGGGCTACGGCGTCAACAACACCGGCCTTGCCGTCTTCCTCGACTTCGCGGAAGCCATCAACCGCCTCGGCATCGACGTGGTGCGCCAGCGCTACGGCAACCTCTTCGACATGTATGAGGAGATCACCGACGTGAACCCCGGCGAACTCGCCGCCGAACACGACGGAGTGAAATACTACAACCCGATGATGATCTTCCCGGCCATCCACTACACCATGGGCGGCATCTGGGTGGACTATGAGCTCCAGACTTCAGTGAAGGGCCTCTTCGCCATCGGCGAGTGCAACTTCTCCGACCACGGCGCGAACCGCCTCGGCGCCTCGGCTCTGATGCAGGGTCTGGCCGACGGCTACTTCGTGCTCCCCTACACCATCCAGAACTATCTGAGCGACCAGATCACAGTGCCCCACTTCTCGACCGACCTCCCCGAATTTGACGAGGCCGAGAAGAACTGCCGCGAGGCTCAGGAGAAACTGATGGGCATCCATGGCAAGCGCTCCGTAGACTCGATCCATAAGGAACTGGGCCACATCATGTGGGAATACGTAGGCATGGGCCGGACAGCCGAAGGCCTCAAGACCGCGCTCGCCAAACTCAAGGACCTGCGCAAGGCATTCGAGACCGACCTCTTCATCCCCGGCGACAAGGAAGGCATGAACGTGGAGCTCGACAAGGCATTCCGCCTCAACGACTTCATCACCATGGGCGAGCTGATCGCATACGACGCGCTCTCGCGCAACGAATCGTGCGGCGGCCACTTCCGCGAGGAATACCAGACCGAGGAAGGGGAGGCAAAACGCGACGACGAGCACTACTTCTACGTGAGCTGCTGGGACTACCAGGGCAGCGACGACAAGGCTCCGGAGCAGATCATCGAGCCTCTGCACTACGAGGCCATCAAGGTTCAGACCCGCAACTACAAGTCATAAATCCTCATAAAAACTGAAATCAGACAATGGAAGAAAATGTAATGAAAGTCAACCTCCGCGTTTGGCGTCAGGCTAATGCAAAGGCCAAAGGGGGATTTGTGACTTACGAGAATGTGGAGACCACTCCCGACACCTCCTTCCTCGAGACTCTCGACATCCTCAACGAGTCGCTCATCGAGGAGGGTCAGGAGCCCATCGTGTTCGACCACGACTGCCGCGAGGGAATCTGCGGCATGTGCTCGCTCTATATCAACGGACACCCGCACGGCCCCGCCACAGGCGCGACCACCTGCCAGCTCTACATGCGGCGCTTCAAAGACGGCGAGACCATCACTGTGGAACCCTGGCGCTCGGCAGCCTTCCCCGTGATCAAGGACCTCATGGTAGACCGCAACGCGTTTGACAAAATCCAGCAGGCCGGCGGCTACGTCAGCTTCAACTGCGGCGGCGCCCAGGATGCCAACGACCTCCCGATCTCGAAGGTGAACGCCGACGAGGCGATGGACTCGGCAAGCTGCATCGGCTGCGGCGCGTGCGTGGCAGCCTGCAAGAACGGCTCGGCCATGCTCTTCGTGAGCGCGAAGGTGAGCCAGCTGGCACTTCTGCCTCAGGGCGCTGTGGAGAAAGACCGCCGCGTGCGCGCGATGGTGGCCAAGATGGACGAACTGGGCTTCGGCAACTGCACCAACACCGGTGCGTGCGCAGCCGAGTGCCCGAAAAACATCAAGCTCTACAACATCGGCCGCATGAACCGCCACTTCATCGCCGCCAAGTGCAAGGAATAACTTCCGCATCAGGAATAATACACGCGAAAGGCCTCCGGCTTCTGCCGGGGGCCTTTCTTCTCTATCTCTATTGTATTTCCACCCCAATATTTAATATTTATTAACAATACAGACACTGCAACCTCACTAAAATTTACTAAATTTGCAGATATAACGCTCCTCTGCAATTTCAAACCCACTAACAATAACAATTTATGAGAAAATCTTTACTATTCGGAAGCGCGGCATCAATCCTCGCACTGAATGTGGCTGCCCAGAATCTGGAGCCCAAGCAGTATGACGAGTGCCTTGTGATGAGGACATCGCCCGACGGATTCCTGGGCATCAGCGACGACGAGCTCGGCACGGTCATCCTCGTAAACTACAAGGAAGGGCGCATGGAGTATCTCGAACCGGAGATAGAGGAATTTCCCGACGGGACCCTGCGGTTTACCAAAGTGTATTCACGAGGCATGGGCAACTGCCTCAGCAACACCGGCATCGCCCTGGTAAGCACAACAGACGGACGCATTGACGGCTCCTACTGGGACAACGGAGAGATCAAGACAGTGAGCCGCCCCGGAGCCCCGACCGACCTTCTGATGCTCAACGGCGTCACCGCCGACGGAAGCCGCATCTGCGGCTCGGCCGGCACAGGAATGACAATGACCGACAATCTCGGCTGCATGGCCTATCCGGTGGTATGGACACGCGGCGCAGACGGAGAATACTCCGAATACACGATGCTTCCGGTGCCCGAATATGACTTCACCGGCCGCACGCCTCAGATGATCACCGCGATCAGCATCAGCGAAGACGGCAAGACCATCGGAGGCCAGGTGTGGGACTATTTCGGAATGGTGACCGAGCCTATAATCTTCACCGAGGATGAGAATGGCGAATGGAGCTACCGCCTGATAGAACCCGTATTCTACGGCCACGAATGGCCCGAGAATCCCGGAGAACCCCCTACAGAGCCTGAACCGACCGAATACATGTCGGAAGCGGGACTGAAGGCCTACAACGACGCCCTCAAAGCCTACGAGAGCGGCACCGCCTCCCTTCCGCAGCCGGATCCGCAGCAGTTCCTGTCGCCGGAAGGATACGCGGCATACATGGACGCATATGACGCCTGGGATCCCGCAGAATCTCCGTTCCCGCCAAATGCCACCGAATTCATGACCGACGAGGAACTCGCGGCATACAATGCGGCGGTGGAATACTACTGGGAACACTACAACGACTACCCGATGCCCGAGAACTACATGACCAAGGAGGAATATGACGCATATGCCGAAGCGGTCGACGCCTACAACGAGGCATTCATGCAGTGGTACATGAAATTCGAGGAATTCCAGTTTGAATACAGCGATTTCACCGAAAGCCTGCCGCAATTCGACAAAAACAACGTGTTCGTGTCGGGCAACGGCAGATATTACGCCACCACATCGGTGAAACACAACACACAGGCCACCCCCTACCGCTACGACCTCAAAAAAGAAGGGGAGCCCAGCGTCTATGACAAGGATATCTACCTCACATACGTCAACGGCGACGGCGTCATGATGGGCGGAGCACCGCTCTTCGCATACAGCAGAACAGCGATGATCCTCGACACTGCATCCGACAAATTCATCAAAGTGTCTGACTATATCAAAGAGAAAAGCCTTGAACTGCACACATGGATTGAGGACAACGATCCCACAGTCGGCACACCGTCAGGCGCACAGGACCTCAGCATAATCTGGGGCTGGACCCACGAGGACACGTATCTGACCAACATCCTGCCCATAGGGGAATACAGCGGCGTGTCGCGTCCGACAGCAGGCCAGGCGTTCGCAATGACAGCCGAGGCTGACGGCACACTGAACTTCACAGGCATGCCGACTGCAGTGACGATCAGCGATGTGAAGGGCGCCACAGTCTTCAGCGCCGAGAATCCCGGCCAGAGCGTGTCGCCGCGTCTCTCCAACGGCCTCTACATCGTGAAGGCAACAGGCGAAAACGGCGCAGTGATCGTCAGGAAGATCCTCGTACGCTAATCAGAATCTTCAGCCAGTCTGAAAAGAGACCCTCAACGGGCAGTCGGGCCACACGCGGCCGGATTGCCCGTTTCAATTTTTTTTTGTAATTTTGCGGCGTGAAAGGAATGTCAAGCCGCATAGTGACCTCGTTCATACTGTGCCTGTTCGTCAACTTCGTATTGTCGAACAGCGTTTTCATGCACACCCATGTAGGCGCCGACGGCCACCGCATCACCCACTCACACCCTTACATGCCGTCGGGCCAGCATAGCCACCAGGCGGCCCAGTTCGACCAGATAGCCGGATTCAATGCCGCAGCCGCGGCATTCGACGTGCCGGCGGCTCCGGCCGCCGTGCCATACCTCACGGCGACGGTCTGCACCGCGGGACTCACCGTCCTGCATGAGGCGACAGCCGGTGTCGCCTCCTGTGCCCTGCGCGGACCACCCGCATGTGGAAATCTCTCCTGAGACAATCCACATCAATAAATCCACGCACAGCACATAAAACATATCTATGCTCAACAGACTGCTTACTGCAGCCGTGGCCCTCGCCATGGCTGCGGCGGCGCATGCAGCGCCGCCGAGCGTGTCGGACGCCAACATAGGCGGACACGTGATAGAGGCCGGGAGCGGCGAACACATGCCCTTCTGCCTCGTGAAGATAACCGGAACCAACATCGCGACACTCACCGACGCCTCGGGCCACTACGTATTCCGCGACCTTAAACCGGGCGAGTACACCCTCGAGGCCTCCTTCACCGGCTACAAGACCGAGTCGCACACCGTGCGCCTCGCGGAGCGCCAGACGCTTGAGGTGAATTTCGAGATCAGTCCTGACGCCTTCATGCTCGACCAGGTGGTGGTGACCTCCTCGAAGAGCGAGGTGGCGCGCCGGGAAAGCCCCTCGCTGGTGAACGTGGTGACGGGAAAGACCTTTCTCAACGTTGGTGCCTGCTCGCTGGCCGACGGACTTGACTTCCAACCCGGCGTCAGGGTGGAGAACGACTGCCAGAACTGCGGTTTCACCCAGGTGCGCATCAACGGCCTCGACGGCCACTACTCCCAGATACTGATGAACTCCCGCCCCGTATTCTCCGCTCTTACGGGAGTGTACGGCCTGGAGCAGATACCGGCCAACATGATCGACCGCGTGGAGGTGATGCGCGGCGGGGGATCCGCCCTCTTCGGATCGTCGGCCATCGGAGGCACCATCAACATCATCACCAAAGACCCGATAGTGAACAGCGCCCGCATCTCGCACACCCTGACCTCGATAGGGCCTTCGGGGGCGCTCGACAACAACACCACGATGAACGCCTCGGTGGTGACCGACAACCACAAGGCGGGCATCTTCCTCTACGGGCAGAGCCGCTACCGCGACGGCTATGACCATGACGGCGACGGATTCACGGAAGTGGCGCAGCTCAAGACCCAGACCCTCGGCGCCCGCTCCTTCCTGCGCCCCAACGACGACACGCGCCTGACGATAGAATACCACAACACGCACGAATACCGCCGTGGCGGCGACCGCCTCGACCTCCAGCCCCACATGGCGATGATAGCCGAACAGGCCGAGCACAACATAAACTCGGCGGAGGCCACATTCGACATCTGGCCGCGCGACCACCGCGACCATGTGTCGGTGTTCGGAGCCGTGCAGAACACGGCCCGCAAGAGCTACTACGGCTCGGAAATGGACCCGAACGCCTACGGGCGCACCGCCGACATTGTGGTGACTGCAGGATCGCAGTGGACACATCCCATAGACAGGTTTCTCTTCATGCCGTCGGAACTGGTGGCTGGAGTGGAATACAGCTACAACCGGCTTCACGACGTGACGATAGGCTATGACCACGACGTGCTCCAGAAGGTGCACGTCTACAGCGGCTATCTGCAGAACGAATGGCGCAACCGCCAGTGGGGATTTCTCATCGGCGCGCGTGTAGACAAGCATTCGCTCATACACAACCCTATCGTATCGCCACGCCTCAACGTGCGCTACAATCCTTCGGACGAGTTGAACTTCCGCGTGTCGTACTCCACCGGGTTCCGTTCGCCGCAGGCCTACGACGAAGACTTCCATGTGGCAATCGTGGGGGGCGAACGGGTGGTGACGGTGCTCGCGCCCGACCTGAAGCAGGAGAGTTCGCAAAGTGTGAGCGCCTCGGCCGACATCTACCATTCGTTTGGGAGCGTGCAGACCAATTTCCTCGTGGAGGGATTCTTCACCGACCTCAGCGACGTCTTCGCGCTGCGCCAGCTCGACGAGCCAGACGCGGCGGGCAACGCCGTGCTAGAGCGCTACAACGGCTCGGGAGCCCGCGTGATGGGCATAAATCTCGAGGCGAAGGCATTCTTCTCAAGCCGTTTCGACGTGCAGGCGGGAGTCACCTTTCAGCGCAGCCGCTACAAGAAGCCCGAGGTATGGAGCGACAACCCCGACGTGCCTGCCGAGAAGCGTCTTTTCCGCACGCCCGACATCTACGGCTATCTCACGGCCAACGCCGGGATAACGAAGAATCTGAAGGCCGTGGTGACAGCCACCTACACGGGGCCGATGACGGTGCAGCATCTGGCGGGATCGGGCACAGAGATCGACCTGGCGGTGCGCACGCAGTCCTTTTTCGACGCATCGGTGAAACTGACCTACACGCTGAAGGTGCTCAACCGCGTCACCCTCGACATCAACGCCGGGGTGAGCAATATCTTCAATTCGTATCAGAACGACTTCGACAAGGGAGTGCTGCGCGACTCAGGCTACATCTACGGCCCGGCGCTTCCGCGCTGCATCACCGCCGGAGTCTCGATGACCATCTGACAAAAGAATCCGTCCCTCAGAAGGACGGATTCTTTACTTTAAAAGCCGAATATCAGCGGGATGACAACAATCATCAGCACGCCGAGCAGGAGCTGCAGCGGCAGGCCGACCTTTACGTAGTCCATGAAGGAGTACTGGCCGGCCGGCATTACCAAAGCGTTCGGAGGAGTGGAGAACGGGGAGGCGAAGCAGAGGCTCGCTCCGAAGGTGACCGCCACGAGGAAGGGAAGGGGGCTGACGCCGTAGAGCGTGGCGCTCTCAAGGGCTATCGGAGCCAGCAGCACGGCAGTAGCCGTGTTGCTGATGAAAAGCGTCATGACGGAAGTCGTGAAGTATATTCCGGCGAGCAGCCAGTGAGGACCGAGCCCGCCGAGCGAGTCGACAAGACCCGACGAAACCAGTTCGGAGACCCCCGTCTTCTCAAGCGCGAACGACATCGGCATCATTGCCGCTATCAGAACCACACTCTCCCAGTTGATGGTCTTGTACGCTTCGTTGACGTTGCGGAAACATCCCGTCAGCACCATTGCCAGGGCGGCGAGAATCACCACAATCACCGCAGGAAGCACCTCGAACAGGAGCCCGGCTATCATCAACGCCATGATGAGGGCCGCCATCGGCGCCTTGTAGTCGAGTGTGACCTTGGCAGCCTCGGATAGCGGACGTCCCAGCACCACCCAGTCGGATGTCTCACCGCTCACCTGCTCAATCGCCTTCCACGAGCCCTGCACAAGAAGCACGTCGCCCGACTGCACCTTCTCGTCGCCGAGGTTACTGGTTATATACTGTTTCCTGCGGCATATACCTATCACATTGACACCATATTTTTTCCGGAACTCCAGCTGCGCGATAGTGCCCTTCAGTATAGGAGAACTCGGCATCGGGACGAGTTCGGCTATTCCGATATCATAGAACTGGAGTTTTCCGCTACCGTCGTCGGAGGCATCGAGAGTGAGTTGATAGTCTACCACGAACCGGCCGATCTCTTCTTTCGGACCCTTCGCATACAGCACATCGCCGCGCTGAAGTTGCGTGTTTGCCTTGGCAGCTTTCTGCGTGACGTTTTTCAACAGTCCTTTCTTCGATTCGTTGCGAATCTCGAGGATATCGAGCCCGTATCTGGAGCGGAGATCAAGCGCGGCGAGCGATTTGCCGCATATCGGGGAGTTTCTTGTGATTCCGATCCTATAGAGATCTGCGTTAATGCCGTATTCCTTAACTATATCCTGCAGCGACCGCCGGGTCTTGCCGTCGGCATCCTCCTTTTCTTTGGGCGACAGGAATATTTTGCTGAGGACCAGCATCAGGACAGTTCCGGCGGCGAGGCACACCGCGCCGGCCGGGAGCAATGCGAAGAACGACAGCGGAGTGCCGGAATACGCTTCCCAGGTCTCCGCCACCACAAGGTTGGGCGGAGTGCCTATCAGCGTCAGCATGCCGCCGAGACTGCTGGCAAACGCCAGAGGCATCAGGAGCCGGCGGGGCGAACCGCCGATGCCGGAGACCATGCTCACCACTATCGGAAGCATCAGGGCCACTGTGCCGGTATTGCTGACAAAGCCGCCGATCAGCGCCGTTCCGGCCATGACCACGATGAAAAGGCGTGTCTCTCCCCCTCCGCCGAGCTTAAGCAGCCCGGCACCTATCGTTTTGGCGAGCCCGGTATTGAAAATGGCACCGCCCACCACGAAAAGGCCGATCATCATGATCACGATGGAATTGGAGAAACCCGACAGCGCTTCCTGGGTGGTGATGACACCTCCCACCACGAGCGCCATCAGCGCGATCAGGGCTATGACGTCGGCCCGGATCCTGCCCCAGATGAAACCTGCGGAGGCAAGAGCGAGTGTCAGTAAAGTCAGAATCATAGTGGATTTAATACTTGCTAATGTAGAATTGGTTACAGTCTGTATATATATAACAAAAAACGCCACCGTAAATGCGGTGGCGCTATGAAAAAAGATGGATGGGTCAGTGATGGGGGGCTGCGGCATGGTTGGAGATTGCCTTTGTCTCGGCATTGTCAACTTATCCGATGAAATGCCGGAGGATGGATTCCCCGTTCGAATATGGATATGGCAATAAACATACGGCAGCAATTAGGGCAATGAAAACAATTGCAATAATTGCCATACCCCATCGGACTAATGATGGAGGTATCTCTCCTATGAGTTGTCTGACTTTTTCAGAGCGAAGCTCGATCTTGTCATGTGTAGTTTTATCAGCTTCCACGTCAATTCCCTAATTCAAGTTGGTTTTTAACGAGATTATAGTATGCTCCTTTCTTTTCTATAAGAGAGGTATGATTGCCGGATTCTACAACCTTACCACTATCGAGGACTATGATATGGTCTGCGTTCTTGACTGTAGACAGGCGATGAGCCACAACAACAACAGTTCTTCCCTTGTAGAACTCATCGAGGTTTTCCACAATGGCTCTCTCATTTTTGGCATCGAGGGCATTTGTTGCTTCATCGAGGAAAATGAAGTCGGGGTTCTTATAAACTGCCCGGGCAATGAGTATTCGCTGTTTTTGTCCCTGGCTTAGACCTACGCCATCGCGCCCAATTTGAGTATTATATTTCAACGGTAGTCCCATAATATAGTCATAGATATTGGCTATTCGGGCTGCTTTTTCAAGACGTTCGGTGTCAATATCTCCGTCATCCACAGCTATGTTCCGGGCTATGGATTCTGAAAATATTACACCGTCTTGCATGACCACACCACAATGTCTGCGCCACCATTTGAGATTATATTCATTGATATTTCTTCCTGCAATAGAGATTGAGCCAGACATGATCGGATAATAGCCAAGCATAAGTTTTATAAGAGTTGTTTTGCCGCTTCCTGATGCACCAACAATAGCCGTCACCTTTCCTTCAGGAATGTCAAAAGATACATCGGTTAGAGTATTCTTAAGCGCATGTTGGTCATATTTGAAATCCACATTTGTTAGTGTGATATATTTCTCATCATTAAATTCTGATATATGGTTTTCTGCGGTCTCTTCATTATTACCCTCATGGATTTCATTAATGCGTTCAAGGGATATTTTCACATCTTGTAAGGAATAGATGAACGACATGAACTGTTCCACAGGAGAGTTTAGTTGACCAATAATATACTGTACCGCAAGCATGGCGCCAAGTGTCATCTGCCCATTAATAACAGCAGTGGCAGCAAGAACTGTGATGACTATATTTTTTACTTCATTAATGAATATGCAGCCAGCTTCTTGAGTTTGTTGAAGCTTTAATGATTTCATTTGTACGCAAAATAAATCAGCTTGAGTATCTTCCCATTCCCATCTACGACGTTTTTCACAGTCCTGCAATTTTATTTCTTGCATAGATGTTATGAACTGATATGTCTGTCTCTTATACACATCTGACGCTGCC
>USNC01000015.1 GCA_900555915.1 uncultured Porphyromonadaceae bacterium
GCAGGCGGCGTGGAGCATACTTGCCGACGGCATCTACAACTGTCCGCTCGGCAACAACCAGCAGGGCCCGCACGAGAGCATATTCTGCGGCAGACCATCCACCGACAATTTTCAGGTGAAGTCATGGTCGAAGATGCGCAACTACTATGATCCGGCCACCACCCTCGAGGCTGCGCGCCTCATGGCCAGAGCCGCCGACCGCTTGCGCGGCAACAACAATTACGAGTATGATCTTGTCGACATCACCCGTCAGGCGCTCGCCGACCAGGGGAGGCGGCAATATCAGCGCGCCATGTCGGACTACCGCACATTCTCGCGCGCGGATTTTGACCGAAGCGCACGCCGGTTTCTCGACATGATACTGCTCCAGGACAGTCTGCTCGCCACGCGCCGCGAGTTCCGGCTCGGCAGCTGGACAGAAGCCGCCCGCAGTCTCGGCACCACAGAGGCGGAGAAAGACCTGTATGAGTGGAATGCCCGGGTGCAGATCACCACATGGGGCAACCGCACGTGTGCCGACCGGGGTGGACTCCGCGACTATGCCAACAAGGAATGGCAGGGTCTGCTGAAAGATTTCTACTATCCGAGATGGCAGCGGTGGATGAATGCGCTTGCCGACCAGATGGCCGAGGACGCGGGTCCGCGTCCGGATGCGCTGGGCGCCGGGCCGAATGCCAACAAGACGTCGTCGGAACTTTTCGCAATGGCACTCCCTTCGGCTCCGGTCGTCGACTGGTATGCGATGGAAGAGAAATGGACGCTGCTCAAGGGTGGCTACTCTCCGGAGCCGGAGGGCGACCCGGTGGAGGTGTCGCTCCGTGTGCTTGCCTTCCTGAACGATGATTGACGCGCTTTGCGCTTTTAGCGCAAGGGTTAAGGGTTAAGGGTTAAGTGGGCTTATACGGCAGTTTAAAAGGTTAGAGTATTGAGTTTGAGTAAAATGGGCGAAGAGACACTGAACACAGACATCAAGTTTCTCAAGGGCGTGGGCGACGCAAGGGCTAAACTCCTGGCGTCGGAACTTGACATACACACATTCGGCGATCTGCTTCATTATTACCCCTCGCGCCATGTAGACCGCAGCCGCTTCTATCGTATCCGCGATTTCTCAGGCGGCGAGATGCCCTACATCCAGATCCGCGGCCAATTCATCAATTTCTCAAAAGAAGGGGAGGGCCGCAAGCAGAGGCTCACCGCCGCATTCTCGGATGGCGATCGGCTGTGCCAGGTGGTATGGTTTGCCAAGATCCATACCATCGCCAATATGTACAGGCCCGGAGTGGAATATGTGCTTTTCGGCAAGCCTGTATATAAGTTCAATGCCTGGCAGTTTGTGCATCCCGAAGTCGAGGTGTTCGATCCTGAGCGCCCTCCTCAGGGCCTGCGGGGAATCTACGGCCTTACCGAGACCTTGCGCAAAAGAGGTTTCACATCGCGTCTGATGCAGACTCTCACAGCTAATCTTCTTGAGAAAGTCGGCCCGGCGTCAGTGCCGGAGACCCTTCCCGCCGAGATCTTGCGGGAGAAAAATCTCATGCCGCTCGGCGAGGCGCTCCACAGCATGCACCGCCCCGTGTCGGTGCAGACGCTTCAGAGAGCCACCGAGCGCCTTAAATTTGAGGAACTTTTCTATCTTGAACTCCACATCCTCGAATACTCGCGCAAACGGAATGTGCAGTTGCGCGGGCATGTGCTGGCGAAAGTGGGTCCGCTTTTCAATAAGTTTTATGCGGAGGTGGTGCCGTTCCCGCTCACCGAGGCCCAGAAGCGCGTGCTCCGTGAGTTGCGCGAGGATATGCGCACCGGCCGCCAGATGAACCGTCTGCTGCAGGGAGATGTGGGAAGCGGCAAGACCCTTGTGGCTTTCATGACGATGCTGCTTGCCGTCGACAACGGTCTGCAGGCGGCTCTGATGGCCCCCACGGAGATCCTCGCCACCCAGCATGCCGCGTCGCTCTCGAAATGGGCCGACGCGCTCGGCATCCGTGTGGAACTGCTCACGGGGAGCACCCGGCCCGCGAAGCGCCGCGAGATTGCCGGAGGGCTTCTCGACGGCAGTATCCATATGCTTGTCGGCACCCATGCCCTGATAGAGGATGCGGTGCAGTTCAAAAGTCTCGGGGTGGCGGTGATAGATGAGCAGCACCGTTTCGGCGTGGCGCAGAGAGCAAGGCTCTGGAGCAAGGCGGAGACCGCGCCTCATGTGCTCGTGATGACCGCCACTCCCATACCCCGCACGCTTGCCATGACAGTGTATGGCGATCTCGACGTCAGTGTCATCGACTGTCTGCCGCCCGGGCGCAAACCCATACAGACATGGCTGAGATTTGACGACAACCGCAACGAAGTCTACCGTCATCTCTACAATGAACTGCGGGCAGGACGCCAGGCATATATCGTGTATCCGCTCATCGAGGAGAGTGAGAAGTCCGATCTGAAATCGGCCGAGGAGGGATTCCGGCGCATAAAGGGTATTTTCCCCGGCGTGGAGGTGGCTCTGGTGCATGGCCGGATGAAGCCGGCCGAGAAGGACGCGCAGATGCAGAGGTTCGCATCCGGCCAGGCGCGCATCCTTGTGGCCACTACTGTGATAGAGGTGGGTGTCAATGTGCCCAACGCCTCTGTAATGATAATTGAGAACGCGGAGAGATTCGGGCTTTCCCAGCTTCATCAGCTGCGCGGGCGCGTCGGGCGCGGGGCCGATCTGAGCTATTGTATCCTGATGAGCAAGCGTCAGCTGGGCGCCGACACCAAGAAGAGACTCGGGATAATGACCGAGACCACCGACGGATTCCTGATATCGGAAGCCGACCTGAAACTGCGCGGCCCCGGCGATATGGAGGGAACGCAGCAGTCGGGCATCGCCTTTAACCTGAAAGTAGCCAATATAGCCCGCGACGGGCAGATCATATCCGTAGCCCGCGACGCCGCCACCCGTGTGCTCGACGGCAAACTTCTGATGCACCCTGACTCAATAGCCATTCTCAACCGCGAGCTGCGTCTCAGATTCAGCAAGGAGATTGACTGGGGCAGGATATCCTGACAAGTGTCAAGACATGTGCGGACACTGCTGATCTCCGGGTATGCTGAATGAACTTATACGGAGAATAATTGTTATAACACATGGTTATGGTTGCGAAGACAGCCAATGCAGTGACTACTTTTTCATATTTCAACAACTTATGGCAGCAGTTTCCATTAAAAAAATCTGTGCGTCGAAGAAGACGTGGATTGTGCTCGCGGTCCTTGCAGTGGCCGCTTGCGTCGCATTATATTTTTTCTTACGTCCGAAACCACAACACACTCCGCTACCCAAGGTGGAAGTGGAGACAATCGGCGTGTCGCATGTCAATATCTACGGCGAATATGTAGGCCGCATCCGTGCGCAGCAGTTTGTCGAGGTGCATGCCCGTGTGGAAGGATACCTTGAGCGCATGTGCTTCAAGGAGGGATCCCACATAGAAAAAGGTCAGACACTTTTTGTGATCGATCCCAGGCTTTATGAAGCGCATGTCAACAAGGCGCGTGCCCAGCTCAACAAGGCGGAGACCCAGGCGCGCAAGGCAAAGCGCGATCTCGACCGCATCCGCCCGCTCTATCAGCAGAACGCCGCGTCGCAGCTCGACCTCGACAATGCCGAGGCTGCCTATGAGAGCGCCATGGCGGAGGTGACGGTGAGCAGGGCCGACCTGACCCAGGCGGAACTCACACTCGGATACACCAGGGTCACTTCCCCCATTTCAGGATATATATCGGAGAGAGTGGCCGATATCGGCACGCTCGTCGGCCCGTCGGGCGGAAAATCGCTGCTCGCCACCGTGGTGAAGAGCGACACCGTAAGGGTGGATTTCTCCATGACCGCACTCGACTATCTGCGTGGTAAAGACCGGAATGTGAATCTCGGCGGCAACGACACCTCGCGCAAATGGAACTCATACGTCACCATAAGTCTTCCCGACGGTTCGGAATATCCGCTGCGTGGCCTTGTCGATTTCGCCGACCCTCAGGTCGACCCGAAGACCGGAACATTCTCCGTGCGCGCCGAGATGCCGAATCCCGACAAGATATTGCTTCCGGGAGAGATCACGAAAGTGAAAGTATTGCTCGACGTGCGCGAGAACGCCATCCTTGTGCCGACCAAGGCTCTCGTGATTGAGAAAAACGGAGCCTATATCTATGTGGTGAGGAAAGACAATGTGGTGGAGAAGCGCTTTGTCGAACTCGGTCCGCAGGTAGGCAAAAACACTGTCATAGAGCGTGGTCTCGCGCAGAAGGAGCATATCGTGGTGGAAGGATTCCATAAGCTGACTCATGGCATGAAGGTGGAACCCGTCACCAACTACGGTCTTGCAAAGAAGAAACCATCACCCGCAAAAGAGGATTGAAAATGAAGAAAAACTTTTTTCTCGAACACCCCGTCCTGTCGATCGTCGTCTCGATATTGATATTCATAATCGGAGGCATCGGACTCATGCTTTTGCCGGTAGACCAGTATCCGGACATAGTGCCTCCGGTGGTCAGGGTGTCGGCTTCGTATCCGGGAGCGGACGCCACCACAGTCACACAGGCCGTGGCCACACCCATAGAGCAGGAACTCAACGGCACTCCCGGCATGATCTACATGTCGTCGACAAGCAGCAACTCGGGCGGTTTTTCGGCCCTGGTCACTTTCGACATCGATACAGACCCCGAACTCGCCGCCGTTGATATTCAGAACCGTATCAAGAAGGCCGAGGCGAGGCTCCCTGCCGAGGTGGTGCAGAACGGCATCTCCGTCTCCAAGGAGACGGCCGGAAGGCTGATGACTATCACCATACTCTCTGACGACCCTAAGTTTGACGAGGTGTATCTCAGCAACTACACCACACTCAACGTGATAGACCCCATACGCCGTATCCCCGGAGTGGGCGGCGTCAGCAATGTAGGCGGCCGATACTATGCCATGCAGATATGGCTGCAGCCTGACAAACTTGCCGACCTCGGCATCACGGTAAAGGACCTGCAGAACGCTCTGAAGGATCAGAACCGAGAGTCTGCGGCCGGCGCTCTCGGGCAGGCCCCTGCCGAGGACATAGATGTCACCATGCCGATTATTGCCCGGGGCAGGCTGTCGTCGGTCGAGGAGTTTGAGGACATTGTGCTCCGCGCCACCGACGACGGTGCCATAATACGTCTGAAGGATGTGGCGCGAATCTCGCTTGAGGCCCAGAGCTATGCCACCGAGAGCGGAATCAACGGCGGGAATGCCGCGGTGATCAACATCAACATGCTCCCCGGCGCCAATGCCATGGAGGTTGCAGAGGCTGTAAAGAAAGAGCTGAAGACTCTCTCGGCGGGATTCCCGCAGGGTATCAGTTATGAGATACCTTTCGACATGACCACATATATCTCCGAATCCATCCACCACGTCTACCGCACGTTCTTCGAAGCGCTGATCCTTGTGGTGCTTGTGGTCTTCCTCTCGCTTCAGAACTGGAGGGCGACCCTCATACCGGTGATTGCTGTCCCGATATCGCTTGTAGGCACGTTCGGAGTGATGCTGATGTTCGGGTTCTCGCTCAATATGCTCACGCTTCTCGGCCTTATTCTTGCCATAGGCATTGTGGTCGACGATGCGATAGTGGTGGTGGAGAATGTAGACCGCGTCATGAATTCCGAGCATCTCGGGCCCAAGGAGGCCACGGCAAAGGCCATGGCCAATCTCGGAAGCGCGTTGGTGGCGATGTCGCTGGTGCTGTGTGCGGTGTTTGTCCCGGTGAGTTTCCTGCCCGGAATCACCGGCCAGCTTTACCGCCAGTTTACCGTCACGATAGCCGTGTCGGTGGTGATATCCACGATAGTGGCGCTCTCGCTCACCCCTGTGATGTGCGTGATGCTCCTGCGTCCTGAATCGCGCAAGAAAAAGGCGAAGGTGTTCAGATATATCAATCTCTGGCTCAACCGCGGCAACTCGTTTTATTGCGGTGCCATACGTAAATGTCTGCACCACCGCAGGCGCATGATGACCGCGTTCGGGCTTTCGCTCGTGCTCATATATGTCATGAATGAGATTACACCCTCCAGCTATATGTCGCAGGAAGACCAGGGTTATTTCACCATCGAGCTGGAGTTGCCCGAAGGGGCGTCGATCGAACGCACGCGCGAGGTCACGGAGCGGGCCATGGATATGCTTCTTGCGGATGAGGATGTGGAGTATGTGCTCAATGTCACCGGATCCTCTCCGCGCGTGGGCACCAACCAGGCGCATGCCCAGCTTACGGTCATACTCAATCCCTGGAACGAGCGTAAGACCGACGACATAGCGGAGGTGCGCGGACGCATTCTTGCCGAACTCTCCGAATATCCCGAATGCAAGGCCTACGTGTTCTCGCCGGCCATCGTGCCGGGACTCGGGTCTTCCGGCGGTTTCGAGATGGTGCTTGAGGCCAAGGGAGATGCCAGTTATGCCGATCTGCAGCAGGCCGTAGACTCGCTGAAGGCATACGTGGCCCATATTCCTGAGGTGTCGGGGCTGTCGTCGACCATGCAGGCGGATATCCCCCAGCTTTATTTCGATGTGGACCGCGACCGCGCGCAGCTGCTCGGCATTCCGGTGAGCGATGTCTTCTCCACCATGAAGGCCTTCACCGGCTCGATCTACGTCAACGACTTCAATATGTTCAACCGTATTTACCGCGTCTATATCCAGGCCGACGCCCCCTACAGGATGCGCCGTGAGAATATCGACCTTTTCTTTGTGAGGAGCGGCGACGGGACCATGGTTCCGGTGTCTTCGCTCGGCACGTCGCATTATACTACCGGCCCCGGCACCATCAGCCGCTTCAACATGTTCAATTCAGCCACCATATCCGGCGAGGCCGCTCCCGGCTACAGCATCGGCGAGGCGATGGATGCCATGGAAAAGACGGTCAGGGAGCGTCTTCCCGAGAATATCGGTATCGAGTGGAGCGGCCTCTCCTATCAGCAGAAGCATGACGGCGGCAACACCGTGGTGATTCTCGGTCTGGTATTCCTTTTCGTGTTTCTCTTCCTTGCCGCCCTCTACGAGAGCTGGTCGGTGCCTCTGGCCGTGATACTGTCGCTCCCCATAGGTGCGCTCGGCGCCTACCTCGGCGTGTGGCTGTGCGGACTTGAGAACAACGTGTATTTCCAGATCGGTCTTGTGGTCCTGATCGGCCTCGTGGCCAAGAATGCCATTCTGATTGTGGAATTCGCCAAGATAGAGACCGACAAGGGATGCGATCCTGCCAAGGCCGCGCTCACCGCCGCAAGGCTTCGCTTCCGGCCCATCGTGATGACCTCGCTCGCCTTCATGCTCGGTCTGATTCCGCTTCTGTTCGCATCCGGCCCGGGATCGTCGGCCAGAAAGGATATCGGCACCGGAGTGTTCTTCGGAATGCTTGTCGCCATAACGGTAGGTATCGTGTTTGTTCCATTTTTCTTTGTGATGATACAGAAGGCCATCCACAAAAGAAAGACGTTCAACTTCAGGCTCCGAGGCTTGACCCGGACCGGCAAAAATGATATGAGATGAAAAGACATATATGTTTCGCTTTTATGGCGGTGCTTTTGTTGGCGGCGTGTTCCGGCACAAAAGGGCTTGTGGGCGCGAGGGTGGATATGCCGTCGACGTTTGTTCCGTCGCAGACTCCTGACTCGATGTCGGTGGCCGACATGAAATGGTGGGAGTTCTTCACCGACCCCACACTGAAGAAAATAATGGAGATTGCGTTGGACAACAACCGAGATCTTCTTAAGGCCGCGGCCAGAATCGAGGAGATGCGTCAGCTTTATGGCATCAGCAAGGCGGAGATGCTGCCGCAGATAGGCGCGAATGTGGCCTATTCGCATGAGACCAACAAATATGGCGGGGGCAAGACCACGAAGGATCCGGAGCACGATCTGAAATTTCCCATCTCATGGGAGATTAACCTTTGGGGGGCGATGTCTCATGCGCGCGATGCGGGCAAGGCGAGGTATATTGCCTCGCAGGAAGACTACAGGGCCATGCGCATGGAACTCATCGCGGAGGTGGCCTCTGCATATGTGCGTCTGCTCGCGTTGGAAAACGAATTGAATATCGTGCGCCAGACTCTTCTCACCAGGGAGGAGTCGCTTCATCAGGCGAAGATAAGATTTGAAGGGGGACTCACGTCGGAGACCGTCTATCAGCAGGCCAAGGTGGAATATGCTTCGGCGGCCTCGCTGGTGCCGGATCTTGAGATGAAGGTCAATGCCATGCGCAATGCTCTGACATTGCTTATGGGGGAATATCCGGAAGATATATTCTCGCGGCGCACTTTCCAGTTTGACAGAAGTCTTGAGTCGAGGCTTCCCACCGGTGTCCCGTCCGATCTGCTCAAGCGGCGTCCTGATCTCAGGGCGGAGGAGCAGCGGCTGAAAGCGGCGATGGCAGACGTGGGCGTGTCATATGCCGACCGGTTTCCGAGTCTGCGCATCGGTCTGACACCAGGCTTTGAGAACGACGCCCTCGAGAACTTCTTCAAGTCGCCGTTCACTTATGCGATAGGGTCTATCACGGGCACCATCTTTGATTTCGGAAGAAAAAAACGCAAGTATAAGGCGGCTGTGGCGGTCTATGATCAGACAAGATTCGCGTATGAGAAGGCAGTGATGCAGGCGTTCACAGAGGTGAACGACGCCATAACCGCATATCACGGCTATCTTGAGAACAAGATGCTGATGAACGAACTGTGCGATGCGGCGGAGAAATATGTGAAGCTGGCGCATCTCCAGTATCGGGGAGGAACGCTCAATTATATTGACGTGCTCGATGCCCAGCGCCGTTATTTCAGCGCCCGCACGGGAGTCAACAACGCGATGCGCGACGAATACCTTGCCCTCATCAATCTCTACAAAGTGCTCGGAGGCGGATGGTAGATCGAGTAGGGTTGCCTCGTGACAGGGTGATTTAAATTAATTTTTTCTAAAAAATATTTGCATAAATGAAATAAAATTATTAACTTGGAGCCGTCATCTGAAAATCATCGCAGGCAGACACCTCTTTTTATTCATCTGATATCTCCCCGGCTCCATGAAACTCTCCAGATCCACGTCGATTTTTGCACTCGCAGTGCTGCTGACCGCCTCATCAACAGTCCCGACATTCGGAATGCAACCGCCGCATAAACCGGCCTTCACGGCAGCGGAGACAGATTCCATCTATAAGGTAATGGCTCTTTCGGAAGAAGGATCCGCAAGCCTGATGAACGGCATAATCCCCCCGTCGCCACAGGCGGCGGAGATGGCCAGATACGCGGAATATCCGGTAAGCCACACCACCGGCATTCCGGACATAACAATCCCCCTGTATGAGATCCGGGTCGGAGATTTCAGCCTGCCTATTTCCGTCAGTTATCACGCATCCGGGGCAAGGACCGACCAGATTCCCACAAGCGTCGGTCTCGGCTGGACACTGAATGCCGGAGGCGCGGTGTCGCGCACGATACTGGGCAAACCTGACCTGTTTCATTACAGCGCCGATTCGTCCGACTACACATATTATGATGAGAAAAACCTGCGCGAACTGCTCACGGAAGTTTCCCAGACGGGTGGAAGAGGATCCGAACTGAGTTCCATACTTCACCATGATGTGGAGGGAGACACTGAGAGCGACAGATTTACATATAATGTAGCCGGAAGGAGCGGAGTGTTCAGATATTCATATGCCGACGGCAGATATATCGTGCTCAACAACAGCAACGACGATGTCCGCTCCTATGGAAGAACTATGGGAGGAGGCACGTCTTTCAGTATCTACGCCACTGACGGTCTTGTCTTCGATTTCGGTCAGGAGGAAGCGACAGGGGTAGCCAATGACTACGTTGAGGGGGCGTTCGTGACGGCATGGTATGTGACTCGCATCACAACTCCATGGGGCGACATCAATTTCACATACGAACACGCTCCTTTTATTCCGGTGCATTCCTTTGATGTCCAGGCCACCGCCGGACTACGTTATGACTATATCGAGGCGGACTGGGGAAACTGGTGGTATGAGCATAAATACAGACTGAAGGCCACCCAGAATGAGTTTTACATCCACTATGGACAGAAACTTCTGAAAAAAATCGAGTTCAACGGCAATTATATCCTTTTCAACTATGTTGACGACAACAACTATGACAACCAGTACGCCAACAGGGTGCTTCACCGTCTGACGAGGATGGATGTCTACGGTTCGGACGACAACCTTAGAAAAAGCGTGATGTTTGACAATACCGACAACTGGCCCACAGGAGACCCGTTGACAGGACGGAGACTTCTGAAATCAATCTCGGACTCCGAGCGCGGCATATGGAGTTTCGAATACGACAAGAATGCAAAGCTCCCGGCTCTTCCCCTCGGCCATTCCACAGCCTGCGAAAGTGACATGTGGGGATTCATGAACAGTCTGAAAGCATCTTCATATCAGTCGGCATTCACGGAGTCGCAATATGAATGGCTTGAGGCAGGACTGGGGGAGGACTGCAATCTCGACGTCAGTTTCAAAGATATAGGGATAAAAACCCGTAACAGAGATGCCGATCTCCAATATACCAGGGCCGGAGTTTTGAGATGTATCACGGTTCCTGCCGGGGGAAAGATAACGTATGATTATGAACTCAACAAATTCAACGGAAAAGACATAGGCGGACTGCGTGTGAAGTCAATATCCGTATATGACCCGCAAACAGAGAAGACCGATAGGACTGCCTACAGGTATTATGGAGCGTGTGCCACTTATGAACCGCCGGAAGACCTTACAAGATACCGGTCGTATGAGCAGCAGAACAAAAAGCGGGATTTGGGCGCGCATCCGCCCACTCCGTTCCGTACGGTCTCGACATATCCCATATTGCCGGTGACCTCCACATGCAGTCCTGTGTTATACAGCAGTGTCGAGGAAACCCGCCCCGACGGTTCAAGCGTCACTTTCCATTATGATGAACACGAACTTTCGGAACTGTTTGGCCAGAACCCACATTACAGTCACCCGTCGCTCTGGGACCAGTCCGTGATGGACTTCGGAGCGAGGGACGCAATCCTGCAGTCAAAGATTGTGAAAGATCCCTCAGGCAACGAGATCTATCGTGAGACATATGAATATGAGAAATCAAGAAGGCAGCGTTTCTCAACCGGCGTCAGGACTTTCTGGAAATACTTGTCGTACAATATTCCCAGCACTTCCATGTGGGAACTGCCCTGTAGCCCGACAGCCGACATCGCCCATTACGGACTGCTTGAATACCGTACTTCCTACGCGTATCCGCGGGCTGTGGTTCTGAAGTCAAAAACCATCGAACATCTTAAAACCGGATTCACCACATCCACACAATACGGCTATGACAGCGGTTTCAGGACTTTCCAGCCGATATCTGAATCCACCGTCGGCAGTGACGGACGGAAAATCACAACCACATATACTTATCCGTTTGACAGGGCTTACACAGACACAGTATGTGCGTCGCTCATTGATTACGGCTATCTGGATGCTGTAGTGGCTGTCACAGTCGGAAACAGTGACGGACAACTGACAAAAGTCTTGTCCGGATCAGAAACAGATTACGGATTCTCAAGAGGCAAGTATTATCCCATGGCCACAAGGTCGTGGTCGATGCCGACCAAAGACTATTACACGTCGGCCAGTCCCGTCCCGTCAGTACTGCCGGAACGTGAGCGTGTGTCGGCCTACAACAGTCTCGGGCGTCCGCTGTCGATAACGGTCAACGAGACCGACGAGACAACCTTCAAGTGGAACACTGCCGGCGACCTGCTCCTGTCGAGCACCGCCCCGGGCGGACTGACCACGACCTACGGCCACAGACCGCTCTTCGGGCTTTCAAGCGTCACCGCGCCCAACGGGTATCCGAAGGCATTCTCCTACAACAGCATGGGGACTCTCGCGCAAGTTACGGACTGGATGGGTGTTATGGAAAATTATTCATACAGTGTCCTTCACCATCCCGACCCCGCATATTGCAAGAACGGCAATTCCGTCACAGTCAGACACAACCTTAGTCCCAACCCCAGCCTGTATGTGGAGGACCGGCAGTATTACGACGGCCTCGGCCGTCCGTCGGTACTCGCGAAAGACGGCGGCAACACCTCCGGCAAGTACCTCTATTCGGCGGTGACCTACGACAACATGGGGCGCGAGCTCCGCTCCATTCTGCCGGCGGCGGGCGGAACCGCGATAGAGGCGAAGACTGCCGCGCAGGTGCAGACGATGGCCGCCGCCACCTACGGCGACTCTTACGCATACTCCGAGAACAGTTACGACGCTCTCGACCGTCCGGTGATGACGGCCACGCCCGGCAAGGCGTGGCATGACGCCGGAGGCAAGGGGAAGACTACGGAATACACAGGCAACGCCGCCAACAGCGTGCGGCTCTACTCC
>USNC01000016.1 GCA_900555915.1 uncultured Porphyromonadaceae bacterium
GCAGCGTCAGATGTGTATAAGAGACAGGGCCGGCACACTCGACCCCCGGAATTCGTACACCTCGCGGCAGATCGACAACACCCACACGATCACGCCTGAACTGAACTACTTCGGCAGTTACAACGACAGCACCCGCTACATGCTCTATTTTACCCTGGCACCCAAGTTCGCCCTGAAGCATTCGCATCTGGACTATGAGCGGAACCACGCGGCATATCCGATAAGAAAGAGTTTCTTCCTCGCCACAATGGGAGGATGGGACGCCAGTTTCTCTCTGATGCTTGCTCCCTCCCTCAAGGACAACGGCATACTCAATTTCCGGCATTCCTTTGACCTAAAGATGAGAATCACGCCGAAGACTCCCGACCTTCTCGACATGGCAGACATCACCGACGACTCCAATCCCCTCAATATATATATGGGCAATCCCGACCTTAAGGTGGCATATGAATTCAGTCCATATCTACGACACACATTCAACCGGCCGGAGAACCATCCGCTCAGCAACACTGCGACGCTTGAATTCAGCATGACGAAGAACGCGCTCACACGCGGATATACATACGACACCTCGACTGGCGTCAGGACCAACAGGATGTATAACGTAGACGGCAACAGGCATTTCTACATCTCAGATGATTTCAACCTTCAGTTTGGCAACATCAACCAGTTCACACTCTCTTCCAACACCTCGGCTACAATCGCCCGCTATGCCGACATGATCGGTGTGGACGGAGCCGAACCTACGCTTTCTAAGATCGACAACACCACTATTTCCGAGCGGCTGTCGCTGTCGTGGCAGATCGGCAAGCAATCGATAAGCCTCAACGGGGAATATCTGAACCGCCACAGCACGTCGGCACGCGATGATTTCCGCACCATCAATGCCAACCATTTCAGCTATGGCGTGGTGGCGAACTTCAAACTGCCCTACGGGATAGGCCTCAACACCGACTTCAACGTCTACACACGCCGGGGCTACGGAGTGAAGGAACTCGACACCTCGGACGCCGTATGGAACGCACGCCTGACGTGGACACCGCCGAAAGCGAAACAGTGGACACTTATGCTGGACGGCTTCGACATGCTGCACCAGCTTTCCAACGTGAACTATGCCGTCACCGCGTCGGGACGCACCGTAAGCTACAGCAACGCGCTTCCCCGATATGTGATGCTTTCGGTGCAATACCGCTTCCACCGGCAGCCGAAACGATAACCTTATTCAAGTTTCGCTGGCGCTCAACTTGAAGGTTATGAGGTTATGAGGTTATAAGGTTAGTTTATTTGAGGTTTGTCTCGGGGCTTTTGTCTGAGTTGTGTTTTGCAAGTTTGATAAGGCTCCTTATCATAAAAATCATCAATGCAAGGTCTGAGACGCGAAACATGAAATGCTTAAAATTGTTATATAAAATAAAATAGAGACATTAGTTGTGAAGCCGCTGCATCTGCCGATACACAGGTAAATAGTTTCTATTTTAAAGGAAAATCCGCAACATGAAACATTCAGAATCTATTCTCCATACGATTGCAATAACGGCTATCTGTCTCTCATACGCCGCGCTTGCCGAAGCGCCGGCAGCCTCCTCCGACAGCGAATGCGTCGCAAAACATGGTCAGTAATTTCACGTAAACATACTTCTATCAATATCAGCCATGAAATTATCAATCATAACAGTTGCCGTGGCATCGGCATTTTTCGCAGCGACAGCACAGGATGCACAGGGAAGCACCACAGCCAAAGGAAAAGCAGCTGATACAGGCAAAGGCATTGCAGTGATCACCGGCCAGGGCAAGGTTTTGCCGGACGACTATGTCGTCACCTTCTATCCCGAGGACAATGAGAAAAAAGGAAGCATCGTATCCGACACCATCGCCGATGGGAGATTCCGGCTCGAAGTTCCTGTGGATGAGGGGTTGACCACCGGGGTTCTACATTTCAACACCTCTGCATTTCCAGGCATGCGCCACATACTGTATCTGACACCTGGAGCCCGGGTAGAGATAGATGCCGTGGACCATTACATGTACACGTGGCCAGTGAAGAGCAACGTGCCAGAACAGAATGAGATTGAACTGCTGATCAACAACAGCAAGCAACTTTGGATCGAAAATCAGAAGGAAATCCTGGCACGCGACAGAAACAAGAGCCGACTGAGCGGCACTGAATACCTGCAGTGGTCCGATTCTATCAGGAGGTTGATATATCAGCGTGATCTTGAGTTTCTCAAGACGCGTCCGGTCGGGACCGCATGGTTGGACCGCGTCGAGGATTTAGCCCATACGCTACGATATGACGAAGAACTCTCCGAAGAGATCAGGACCATGTATGCCGGTCTTGAGGACTCGGTCAAAAACACGCCGCAGGGACGCACGATGCGCAATTACCTGTATGCAGAATCCCGTATCGGAGTCGGCGACGAGTTTCCGGATACCGAATTTCATGATCTTGACGGAGGCGTACATCGATTCTCGGAATTTCGCGGGAAGTGGTGCCTTGTCGATTTCTGGAAGGGCGGATGCACTCCATGTATCCGAGCTATCCCGGAACTTAAAGAATTGAAAAATCAATATAAAGACAATCTCGAACTTGTCAGTCTGTCGCTTGACAAAGACAGCGACTGGCGGGAGATCTCAAAGAAACTCCCCCTGATGGGCAACAACTGGAATGAAGGGAAGGAAGACTACGGGATGTTCACAAGACTTGGACTGAGGGCTTATCCGACATTCCTTATCATTGATCCCACCGGCATGATCAAAGACATATGGATGGGATATTCCACCGGATCATTGAAGCAGAAAGTCAACTTCTTCCTGAGGCCCAGAGACAAGACTGAACATAAGGAGACAAACCAATAAGCAAGACTCTTTTCATAAAATTTCAGAAACCCCGGGGCGGTTTTGGGCGAGCAATTTTATTCAGGTCTTGAATCTCGACCTAAACTTTTTTCAGATTATGATAGGACTTTTTGCGGGTTGCCGCGTCTTTAATGTAAGTTCAAGATGCGGAATTTGAATGAAAATAAAGAATAACACAATATAAACATAAGCGACCATGAGAAAACAGATTATCGCTATCGCGTCGGCTATCCTGGCCACAGTGTCAATGACAGCGCAGGACCGAGTCTTCAACAATCCTGACAACGAGGCATACTTCGGAATCCGCGTAGGCGGCGATGTCACCTGCCCGGGGAAAGTGACAGTGGGGAAGGTAGGAGTCGACGGTTTCAACAACGGAGGAGGCATCGAGTTCGGCGGCATCTACAACATCCCGGTAGCCGCCAACTTCTATATCGAGCCGGGTCTGAAATTCTACTACGACACGTACGCGATGAAGAAGGAATTCATGGGCGAGATTGAAGGTGTCGGCATAATCGACAATGCGTCGATGCGCAAGTTCGGCATGCGCATCCCGGTTATGGCCGGATACCATTTCGATTTCACCGACGACGTGAAAGTGTCGATATTCACCGGTCCGGAACTGGAAGTCGGTCTCAGCGCCAAGGAACATATCAGCATGGGGAACGTCAGCGTCTCGGAAAGCGCGTATGGCGAAGACGGCGAGCTGAACCGGGTCAATCTACTGTGGGGCATCGGAGCGGGAATCTCCTACCGGAAACTATACTTCGGCATCAACGGAGGTATCGGCATGCTCAACATGTATAATGACATGCCGGAAATAAAATTCCACGAGAACCGGGTCACCTTCAGCCTCGGCTACAACTTCTGACCGCGGAGAACCATACTTACTGAAAAGAAAAAACAAGCGGAAGATGCGTCGGGGCATCTTCCGCTTGTTTTTCTTGTCGGATGCAAAAATTTTGATTAAATTTGCAGATAGAAACGTTTACCTATACCATCATCATGAAAAAAATCATCATCGCCTCAGCAGCACTCGCATTCACACTGCAGGGCACCAGCACGGCCACCGCGCAAGACGCGCTTCCCGCATTTCCCGGAGCCGAAGGCTTCGGACGCTATGCCACCGGCGGACGCGGCGGAGAGATATACCACGTGACCAACCTCAACGACAGCGGCAAAGGCTCGCTCCGCGACGCAGTGTCGCAGCCCAACCGCATAGTGGTGTTTGACGTGTCGGGAGTCATCAACCTCAAAAGCAGACTCACCGTCAAGAGCAACATAACCATACTCGGACAGACCGCTCCGGGAGAGGGAGTGCAGCTGTATGGCAACGCGGTGTCATTCTCCAACGCCAACAACCTCATAGTGCGCTATCTGCGCATACGCATGGGAGTGAACGGCGAGAACGGCAAAGACGCCGCCGGCGTGGCGTCGGGCCACGACATGATCTTCGACCACATGTCGGTGCTGTGGGGACGCGACGAGACATTCTCAGTGAGCAGCAACAACAAGGGCACCGGCCCCTCCAACATCACGATACAGAACTCAATCATAGGCCAGGGCCTCCAGCCCCACTCGTGCGGCGGCCTGATACAGACCGACAACGGAGTGACCCTCTTCAGGAATCTCTATATCGAGAACAGCACCCGCAACCCGAAGGTGAAGGGACTGAACCAGTTTGTCAACAACGTCTCCTACAACTGGGGCAAGGAGGCTGCCTACAACATGGGCGGCGACAGCGCCGGCGAATCGTGGGCAGAGATCTCGGACAACTACTGGGTGACCGGCCCGTGGAAAAACGCCGCCAAACCACTCGTAGGAGGCAACACAAACTTCAAATACACAGCGAAAGGGAACTACTATGACGAGAACCGCGACGGCATCCTCAACGGGCATGAACTTACGGATGATGAATACGCGGCCAACGGCGGCTACCGGGTGGACGACACCTCCACGCTGCTGAATCACGGCGCCCCGAAAGGCATACCGGAGATAGCCTCGCGCACATCGGCGCAGGAGGCCCTGGAATATGTGCTCGCATACGGAGGCGCCTCGCTTCCGGTGCGCGACGAAGTGGACCAATACTGCATCGACGAGCTCGCATCGCTTGGCACCCTCGGCTCCACAGGGGGGATAACCACCGAGAAATCGCTGCCCCACAAAGGCACCGGCAACCTCTTCGGCGGCTACAAACCGCTCGACACCGACGGCGACGGCATACCCGACGAATGGGAAAAAGCCAACGGGCTTGATCCGGAGAATCCCGCCGACGCGGCCGCCATAGCCGCCAACGGATACGCCAACATCGAGAACTATTCATTCTCGATAGCCGAAGCCTATCCCTACATAAAGAACCCGACGGAACTTAAAGCCGCCAGAAACGAAAAGACCGCCATCACCATCCAGTGGAAAGACAATTCCGACGACGAGACGGGCTTCGTGGTGGAAATATCGACCGACGGAACCGAATATACAGAAGCCGGACGCACCGCCGCCGACGCGACTTCATTCAAGGCCGAATCTCTGGAAGAGAACAAGCTTTACTTCTTCCGCGTGCATGCCACGGGCAAGGACGGCATGCGCTCGGTGGACTCCCCCACGCTCCAGACCATGACTTCCGAGCCGTTCGAGCCCGAGGCTTCCACAATCGTGTCGCCGGCCGACGGAAGCGAGGCCAAGGTGCTCGACGTGGTGCTTGAATGGGCCAACACCACCATGGAATATTTCGGCAAAATCACCTACGACGTCTTCTTCGGAGAGAACGCGGAGGCCCTCGAGCCTATCGCCTCGGGCATCACCGAAACCAGACTCAATCCCGGCACACTTGAGGAAAACAAGACCTACTACTGGAGGGTGGACGCATCGAACGACAACGGCACCACACGGGGCGATGTATGGTCGTTTACCGCTATCCCGGGCGGAGTGCTGTTCTACACAGATTTCCACACCACACCCGCCTCGTTCGGGGAGTCGGAATGGGGCACCATAATCTCCGGCAACCAGGCCGACATAATGCGAGGAGTGAAAGACGAGGTGCAATTCGACAATCTCGTGATGGGCACCGACGGCGGCCGCCTGGTGGCATTCGGAGCCCTCTCCCCCTATGCCTCCTACTCCACCGAAGACAACGGCGCCTCCAAAAACGCTGTGGGTTTCATCGGCAAACAAGGCAATGTGGACAAATGCTACATACAGGTCAACGACATAGAAGGACCTTGGAAAATCACCCTCTACTGCGGCAACTCCGACAAGAGCGCGCAGTCGGTGAAACTGAGCACGGGGACCGACGTGAACGGCGACGGAGCAGTGGACGACAACGACGACCTCGCCACCTTCAAGTTCAGGGCCTCGGAGAAAAAGACCTTCAAGTTCACACATGTCTATGAGGGGACCGACCTCTGCAACGTGCGCATCGACCGCGCCTCTCTTGCCGGGAAGGGGATCAATTTCCATGATATACTTATCGAACGATATGTGGACGGAGGGGATGCCGTGGAAGGCATCCATGACAACGCTTTGGCAAGACCTGAAGTGTGCGTGCATGGCGATGCAGTCAGCATCAACGGGCTCGACGGCACAGGCCACGTGAACGTCTACGACATCTCCGGGCGTCTGATCCTCAGCCAGCGCGCGGTGAGGGGAAGCCTGGGTCTCACCCCCGGACACGGGGTCTTCATCATCCATGCCGACGGCATGATTCCAGTGAAGGTCTCGATACCTTAAAACATATAAACAAACTACATAAGTGAGCAAATCTCTCGTAGCCCGCTATCTCTGGATAGTCGACACCATATTGAAATACCGCCGCATCTCGCGCAAGCAATTCAACGAGCTCTGGAAGAAGTCCAAATTCTCAGACGGGGACCCCATGGCAGAACGCACCTTCTACCATTACCGCCGCGGAATCGAGGACACATTCAACATCGACATTGTCTGCGACCGTCAGGGATACTACTACATAAACGCCGAGGACTCGCCGGAGGTGAGACAATACACCGACTGGATCCTCGACAGCAACGCCACCACCAACGCGCTCCAGGAACTCGGGAGCGCGTCGGGGCGTGTGGAGATGGAGGAAGTGCCCTCGGCAAGGGAGTTTCTGCCGGTGGTGTCGGAAGCAATGCGAGGCAACTGCAAGGTGGTGTTCACATATGCCGGATTCACCAAGTCGCGTCCCGAGGTGGGAATACTCTTCTCTCCCTACTTTCTGAAGATCTACAAGCAGCGCTGGTATATGTTCGGGGAGAAAGACGGCGGCGGGATGCGCACCTACGCCCTCGACAGAGTGACGGAGATGGAGATAGCCGACGCCCGCTTCAAGATGCCGCGCGACATCGACATGTCGAAATATTTCGGCAATATCATCGGCGTCACCACCTCGCATGCCGACATCCGCGACGTGATCATCCGCACCACATCGACCCGCGCCAAATATCTCCGCGCCCTGCCGCTGCACCATTCGCAATGCGAGGAGGTGCACGATTTCTACTCGGTGTTCAGATACCGGCTTAAGCTCAACTACGAACTGGTCAGCGAACTCATGGCCATGGGTCCGGACGTGATCGTTGTGGCCCCGCGCGAACTGCAGCTTATGATCACCAACAGGCTCAGGGAAACACTCAACAACTACCGGCAGCAATAACCGATTCAAGTTTCGCTCTCGCTCAACTTGAAGGTTATGAGGTTATGAGGTTAGTTTATCCGGTCGGTTATCAGGCCAGCCTGCGAAGTCAGTTTGTGATGAAACCACATCTGATATTTTTATGAATTAAGTTTTTAAAACAACACAACTAAGACACCACAATACAAACTACATCATCATGACTGTAAGACATCTCGCCGCCACAGCACTGGCCCTTCTCGTAAGCGCCGCCGCATATGCGGCGCCAAGGGAGAAATTCAACTTCAACAGCGGATGGAGACTCGCCACCGGCGATTTCCGCTCGGCCGAGACTCCTGACTTCGACGACTCCGGATGGGAGAGCGTCACTCTCCCCCATGCCTTCAATGAAGACGAGGCTTTCCGCAAATCGATCGAGAAACTCACCGACACGGTGTGCTGGTACCGCAAGCATTTCAGAGTGCCCGACATGAAGGACAAAAAGGTGTTTGTCGAGTTTGAGGGCGTGCGCCAGGGGGCGGACTTCTATCTCAACGGACACCGTCTCGGACTTCACGAGAACGGAGTTATGGCCGTGGGATTTGACCTTACGCCCTATATGCGCGAAGGCGACAACGTGATAGCGGTGAGAGCCGACAATGACTGGAAATACCGCGAGCGCGCCACCAACGAGACCTACCAGTGGAGCGACAGGAACTTCAACGCCAATTACGGCGGCATTCCGAAAAACGTGTATCTGCACGTGTCGTCGCCCGTATATCAGACCCTGCCGCTCTACAGCAACCTCGGCACCACGGGAGTCTACGTCTACGCCTCCGATTTCAACATAAAAGGGGGCAAGGCGAGAATCACAGCCGAGTCGGAAGTCAAGAACGAGACCGACCGGCCCGAGACCTTAGGCTACAGGGTGAGCATCACCGATGTGGAGACAGGCAAGACCATCAAGACCTTCTCAGGCAAGAAGACCACCGTGGCGCCAGGAGCCACCGCCACGCTCAAGGCGTCGGCACCCGTGTCGGGCCTTAATTTCTGGAGCTGGGGCTACGGCTATCTCTACGATGTGAAGACCGAACTCATAGACTCGAAGGGGAAAGTTATCGACGACGTGGTGACACGCACCGGCTTCCGCAAGACACGCTTTGCAGACGGGAAGATATGGCTCAACGACCGCGTGCTGATGATGCACGGCTACGCCCAGCGCACATCCAACGAATGGCCTGCGGCAGGCCTGTCGGTGCCGGCATGGCTCAGCGACTATTCCAACGACCTGATGGTGCAGTCGGGCGGCAACCTCGTGCGCTGGATGCACGTGGCACCCTGGAAGCAGGATGTGGAATCGTGCGACCGCGTGGGCCTGATCCAGGCGATGCCCGCAGGCGACGCGGAGAAAGACCGCGACGGACGCAAATGGGAGATGCGCGAGGAAGTGATGCGCGACGCCATCATCTACAACCGCAACAACCCCTCGATCCTCTTCTACGAATCGGGCAACAGAGCCGTGAGCCCCGAACATATGGCGGCGATGAAAGCGATACGCGACAAATACGACCCGCACGGAGGGCGCGCGGCGGGCTGCCGCGAGATGCTCGACGTGGACATAGCGGAATATGGCGGCGAGATGCTGTATATCAACCGCTCGGGCAAGCATCCGATGTGGTCGATGGAATACTGCCGCGACGAGGCCCTGCGCAAATACTGGGACGAGTATTCCTACCCCTACCACAAGCAGGGCGAGGGTCCGCTCTACCGCAATGCCCCCGCGCGCGAATACAACCAGAACCAGGACCTTTTCGCAGTGGAAATGGTGCGCCGCTGGTATGACTACTGGCTTGAGCGCCCGGGAAGCGGAAAGCGTTCGAGCAGCGGAGGGGCCAAAATCATATTCTCCGACACCAACACCCACTACCGCGGCGCGGAAAACTACCGCCGCTCGGGAGTGACCGATCCGATGCGCATCGAGAAAGACGCATTCTTCGCCCACCAGGTGATGTGGCTCGACGCATGGGTGGACAACGAGGGACAGCGCACCCACATCGTGGGGCACTGGAACTATCCTGAGAAGACAGAAAAGCCGGTGTATGTGGTCTCGAACGGCGATGACGTGGAACTCCTGCTCAACGGAGAATCTCTCGGACACGGCAAACGCGACTACAACTGGCTCTTCACCTTCGACAAGGTGTCCTACCAGCCCGGCGAACTCGTCGCCGTAAGCCGCGACGCCGAAGGCAACGAACTCAGCCGCGACACCCTCACCACGGCCGGAGAGCCGGCACGCATCCGCCTCACCGCCATCGAGAATCCCGAGGGATTCCACGCCGACGGAGCCGACATGGCGCTGCTGCAGGTGGAAGTGACAGACGCGCAGGGACGCCGCTGCCCGCTCGACAACCGCATGATTAACTTCACGGTGGAGGGACCGGCCGAATGGCGCGGCGGCATAGCGCAGGGACCGGACAACTTCATCCTCAGCAAGAGTCTTCCGGTGGAATGCGGAGTGAACCGCGCCCTGCTCAGAAGCACCACCACTCCGGGCGAGATCAAAATCACCGCCACTGCGTGGGATCTTCCTTCCGAATCGATCACACTGACCACGGTGCCGGTGGAGGTCGCCGACGGCCTCTCGGCCTATATGCCCTCGCGCAGCCTGAAGGGACATCTCGGCATGGGCCCGACACCGCAGACCCCATCCTATAGCGACCGGCTCACCGACGTGCCGGTGAAGAGCATCGAGGCCGGAAGCAACCAGCAGGACGCAATGCTCTCGCGCGATGACAACGAGAAGTCGCAATGGATATCAGACGGCAATCTCTCCAACGCCTGGATCACCTACAATCTGGAGCGCAAGGCGGAGATCTCCGACATCACCCTCAAGCTGGCGGGCTGGCGCAAACGCACGTATCCGATCGAGGTGTACGCAGGCGACACGCTGATATGGAAAGGCTGGACCCCGAAAGGACTCGGCTATATCCATATACGTCCGGAAGAGAAAGTGGCAAGCGACCGGATCACGATACGACAGGTGGGCGGCATGACCGAGAAAGACGCCTTCTCGATGAAGGAACTCGCAGGCGGACCTGCCAGCGACCTCGATATCCGCCCGGCCAAGGAATACCAGCTCGCCATAGTGGAAGCGGAATTCCTCGAGGACGCCAAGTGACATCACATATCCGCATATCAAGCGGTACCCCAGGGTCAGGGCGCGCCATACGGCGTGCCCTGACTGCATAGGGACATTGACATGACAGGCAGCGGTTTTGGCTGAAGATTAAGCGGTGTTCGTAGAGCAAATACTTGACGGTACATGTTTTTTTTGTATTTTTGCGAATGAATCTTTTTACGAATTGAAAAAAACAACAGGAATTGTGAAATTGACCAACAACAAACGGATCGAATCGCTTATATATGCGTCGCTATGGCTTCTCGCCATAGTGCTCTTCCTGCTCGACATAATCCGGGAGAGAAGCTACACCGACTTGCCCCTGCTTGATATCGGAGTCATCGGCGGACTGGCGGCCAAGATATTGCCGTTTCTGGTACTTTTCACGGTCAACAACCACATACTGATACCCCGGCTGCTGAAACGGGGGCGCTACGGAGCATACTTCATGCTTGCCACAGCCCTTATCGGCATCATATGGATATGGCAGCGATTCCAGTTTCTGGGATTCATCGCATACTACGGCGTTCCGGAACATCCACGCCACCCGGGTCCAGACCCGATACTGCCGCTCCCACTCTATCTGAACGTGATCTACGACTTGCTTATCGTCGGCGTCAACCTCGCCATATCCCTGCTGTTCCAGCATTTCGAGGACCGTCTGCGGCAGGAGCAGCTGATGAAGGACAACGCAGAAAACCAGCTCACCTATCTCAAGGCCCAGATTAACCCCCATTTCTACATGAACATGCTCAACAATATCCACGGCATGATCGAGATAGACGCGCCCAAAGCCCAGGAGATGGTGCTGGAGATGTCGGCCCTGATGCGCTATATGCTCTACGACAGCAGCAGACCCCGGATAGAATTGAAGTCGGAAGTGGAATTCATCCGCAACTATCTCAACATCATGAGGGTCAGATATCCGGAAGACACGGTGGAGATTACGGCAAAGTTTCCGGAGACTCACGAGACAGCAGGGATAATGGTGCCACCGCTTCTCCTGCTCGTCTATATCGAAAACGCGTTCAAACACGGCATCTCCTATTCGGGCGACAGTATCGTCGCGATCAATCTCTCGGTCAACGACGGGCGGATACGGTTTCTCTGCTCCAACACCATCAGGGAGACAGTCTCAGGAAGCGGACGCGAGGGGATAGGGCTTGTCAATGCCCGGCAGCGCATGGATATAATCTACGGCGACAGATACAGTCTCGACATAAGGTCGGACGGACAGACATACACCATAAACCTCACCTTGCCCTATGAAGTTACGGACACTGATAATAGATGATGAGCCGATAGCGCTGGAGAAACTGCGCAATTATGTGGGAAAAGTGGCATTTCTCGAACTCGCCGCCGCCTGCCGCAACGGAGTCGAGGCTTCCGCCGCCATGGCAGGCGGCGGCATCGACGTGGTATTCACCGACATCAACATGCCCGACATGACCGGGCTTGAATTCATCGGTTCGCTCTCCAGCCAGCCGCTGGTGGTATTCATCACCGCATATGCGGACTACGCGGTGGACAGCTACCGGTATCCTACGGTGGACTATCTGCTGAAACCCTATGGATTCGCCGACTTCCAGCGAGCGGCCAACAAGGTGCTCGAGCGCTATAACCAGCTGAACGCACACGCCGCTGACCCTGTCTCTTATACACATGTCCGAGCCCACGAGACACTGAGCGATCTCGTATGCC
>USNC01000017.1 GCA_900555915.1 uncultured Porphyromonadaceae bacterium
GAGATCGCTCAGTGTCTCGTGGGCTCGGAGATGTGTATAAGAGACAGGAACAAGACTATAACAACCATCGCGGCTTCTCTGGTCATGATCTCCGGTTTTGCTGCAAAAGGCGCGAATGCAGATCAAATCCCTCCAGACGCCTTGACGGATGCCAGAGTAGAACGCTCCGCTTCAGATATGCTTGTCTCAATCACAATACACCCGGACGCTTTCTCCAAGAAATCAAACCGCGAGACCAGGATTTGCCCGATGCTGGTCAACGGACAGGATACCCTGCGCCTAAAGCCTGTGGTCGTGGCCGGACGCACCCGATACTTTCAGGACCTGCGGGATGATGGCAATTCCGCCGACTACACCCTGCTGCGCGCAGGAACCGAAACTCCGCTGCAATATTTCGCATCGTGCAAGTATGAGCAATGGATGGAGAAGGGCGCTCTCATCATCCAGAGCCGCACACTCGGATGCTGCGGCGACGACCTGACCGGGATGTCTTCCGCCACTCTCGAGACTTTCGACTACCGCCCCAAAGAACTGCATCCTGCCTACATTTACATCAAACCGGACCATGAACTCGTCAAGACAAGAATGGTGAAAGGCGAGGCTTACATCGACTTCCCCGTCAACAAAACAAACATATATCCCGACTACAGGCGCAATCCGGAGGAACTCGCCGCCATCCGCGCCACTATCGATGCCGTGCGCGCAGACAAAGATGTAAGCATCAGATCGCTCACCATAAAGGGTTACGCATCTCCGGAAGGTCCGTATGCCCTCAATGAACGTCTTGCAAAAGGACGCACGGAGGCTCTCATAAGATATGTAGACGATCTATACGATTTTCCTGCATCGACACTGCATTCCGAATGGGAGGCGGAAGACTGGAACGGTCTTGTGGCCAGACTTGAACACAGCGATATTCCCGACAAGGAAAAAATCATAGCGGTCGCCTCCGACTCTTCCATGCTGCCAGACTCGAGGGAAGCCGCCATAAAAAGAGACTTTCCCCAACAGTATGCCTACATGCTTGCCGACATATATCCGGCTCTAAGGCATACCGACTATAATGTGACTTATGTGGTGCGCGACTATTCCGATCCGAAGGAGATCGCTTCCATTATCTGGACAGCGCCTCAGAAACTATCGCTCGAAGAACTGTTTGCATACGCAAGGACCCTTGATGAGGATTCGCCGGAATTCAGCGATGTCATGGAGATAGCGGTCAGGATGTTTCCCGATGATCCGGTAGCCAATCTCAACGCTGCTACGACTGCCCTCAAACGTGGGGAATATCAGAAAGCCCGGACCTATCTCGGCAAATCCGGCGACAGACCGGAAGCTGTGTACACATCAGGAGTGCTTGAGGCGCTTGAGGGCAACTACTCAATCGCGGCTGCCCTTCTTGAAAAAGCGTCTGCCTCCGGCATAGAAAACGCCAACCATATACTCGCCGAAATGAAAGAATGGGGCTGGATTTAGGCCCTTCATAACGCACAGACATATTACTCTTCGGGAGGTGGTCTCTGACCACCTCCACACCCGACACATATCTTCAAAATCGCATCATTACATATTATCACATTGAGATACAACATATTAAACAACCAACCAAATATTCACCAAAAAACAACTCTTATGAACAGATCACAAATTCTCCTCGCGGGCATAGCGCTCCTTGGATCCGGACTGTGCTCTTGCTCGAGCGAAGAACCGGTAGTCAACACAGGAGAAGTGTCTGACAAGGATCAGTCACTTTATCTGAAAGTCGCCCTCAGGGACGTAAACAGCGCAACCCGTGCCGCTGACTCCGATGAATTCTTCGAGGCAGGAACCGAAGCTGAGAACAAGATCCAAAACCTGCAGTTCAAGTTCTACGACGCATCCGGAACCCAGATCTTCCAGCAGACCGTACAGAACATCGAATTCAAAGAAAATACGTGGAGCGTAGGCCAGATCGGTACGGCCACCATAAAAGTCGACGTGGAAAAAGGCAGCAACATGCCCGCCTATGTGGTATGCTTCGCCAACCCGGTAAACTGGACCGGTATCGAAAATACAACAAAGATGCAGGAACTCCGCAATGAGAAGCGAGACGGCTTCAAGGGAGCCCAGGGAAACTTTGCCATGAACAACTCCGTATTCTTCGGCACTGACCCCATCTCCAATTCGCAGGATGTAAAGATGGTCGGCGCACCTATACAGAAAGGTCAGCTCTTCACTTCCAAAGAAGCCGCAGAGGCAGCCGACGCCACACAAGGCAACGTGGTGGATATCTACATCGAGAGATACGCCGCTAAAGTTAAAGTAAGCGTTGCAGACAATGCTGTTGCAAACGCCACCGTCGGTGATTATACATTGAAATTCAACCCTGAATATGTCGGCATCACTGCCGATGCCGCCGATATGTATGCAGTGAAACGTTTCTCGACAACAGATGGCGACGACGCTCCTATTCCTTCTCTCGCAGATGTGAACAGGGATCTCGGCACATGGTCTACATGGAATGATGCGGCTCTCCATCGCAGCTACTGGGCCTGTTCTCCGGCTTACTACGCAACTGACTTCCCCTCAGTTGCCGACAATATCATTGATGTGGCTCCCAATGGAACTACAGGTGCCGGAGCAATCGTAGCACCTTACCAGCTGAAATATTACAGCTACAATCAGATCAAGAACAATGCAGGCAAAGATGGCGCCAAAGCTATAGCAGCGAATGGCGCTGATGTCAATCTCTACACGCTTGAGAACACCATGGGCGCAGCAGCATTTGCTTCGCGCAACCCCAAGGCTGCGGCTCCTTCAGTGCTCCTTGTGGGCAACACCACGCTGTCGGCAAATGGAACCGACCTTCCCGCCGGAACCTCTTTCTTTATCTGGAACAACAATATTTATTTCGGCACCACTGTGCCTACAGGAGCGGCCGCCAATGCCAGCACAATCATGAACGCCATGCTGGACGCCCAGACAGTGCTTGCAGCGGATGCTCAGGGCACTAAACTGACAGCCGCCGCACTCCAGAACTCCACAGTGGAAGTGGTTCACCCGGCGAAAGAGTTGCGTGAAGTGACCGGTACTCTTCTTTCCGAAGAACTTGTGACTCTGCAAATCACAAAGGTAGGTGCCAATGAGATATTCTATAAACCGACTGGCTCCGACACCTGGACTCCCCTCACTGATCAAGCTCTGAACTTCGTGAACCGTCAGCTTGCAGGTCAGCTCAACTATGCCCACGCCTACACAAGCGGCAAGTGCTACTACACTATTCCTATCCAGCACCTCGGCTACACGGAGAACACAGTAAATCCACCGCTGACTGACGGCAAGTTAGACTGGGCAAAGGTACGCGTCGGCGACTTCGGCCTCGTGCGCAACCATGTGTATGACATCAATATAACCAACATCAACGGATACGGCACAGGCATACTCAACCTTGACAATCCTATCGTGACTCCGATGGAAACAAACAGCTATTGGATCAAGTATAGCCTCAACGTGCTCAACTGGCGCATCGTGCCCACTCAGGAAGTGGTCCTTCCGTAATTGACGGACCGGTCAGGGCGGCATGACAGCCCACACATGCCATGCCGCCCACTCTTTCCTCTCTTGAATCATTTGCCACACACCTCTCCCGCTCCGGTGGCGGAGATGGGCCGAAAGACCCTGAAACACCTGAAAAGACTCCGGACTTCACGCACAATGAACCGGACCGATCAAACATGAACATAACGAGACCACACGCAGCAAATGTGCGGTCCTTAAGATATAAGAGTATTATGAAAATGTCGGACATAAACCACCTGTTGCCAACCAGGCTGCGTCATCTGAGTTTATCTCTGGTTGCGGTCGCCGGCATGGCATCCTGCGATTCCGTGATCTACGACGATGAGGGAGATTGCTCGGTACACTATCGAATAAGTTTCCGCTACGTTAAAAACATGCTGGGAGCCGATGCTTTCGGCCCGCAAGTGACAGACATAAATCTGCAGGTCTACGACCAGCACGGAAAACTCGTGCTCAGCAAGTCGGAAAAACGAAATCCGACAGAAGCAAACGATTTCCTGATGGAAGTCGATCTTCAACCGGGCACCTACGACCTGCTGGCATGGTGCGAGGGGGAATCGCTCAATCCGGACGCCACCCGCTTCAGCATCTCCGGAGGCGGCGAAGGAAACCTGACCGGTTGCTCCGCGAGCCTGCCACTTTCCGGATCGGGAAGCGATCTCTATTCCGACAGGGACATAACACGCCTTTATCATGGTTTCGCCGACGATGTGGTGTTTCCCGACACCTACGGGCAGGTAGACATAGCGCCCCTGTATCTCACCAAAGACACCAATCATATCACCGTTCTTATCCAGAACCTTGACGGAAGCGGCATCGACGAGACCGATCTCAGTATCTCTCTTGAGGCGGACAACAGCGTGATCGAATGGAACAATGATGTGGCCGGCGCTCCGGCGTTCGTCTACAGACCCTGGTGGCAGCAAAGCACCGTAATCTCGCCAGGCGAAGATACGGGCGTCGCACCTGACAGCCGCACTTCCGGACTTGCCTCCGGCGGAGAATATCACGGCCTTATGGCGGAATTGACCACAAGCCGCCTACTCAGCGACCGAGAGCAATACCTGACTGTCAAAAAAACTGAAACGGGAGAGACCTTGATACGCATTCCGCTCATTCAGTATCTTCTGCTCGTGAAAGGCAAATATCCCGGCGTAAAGACAGATCAGGATTATCTCGACGCATACGACGACTTCACGATGATGTTTTTCATGAGCGACGACCAGACATGGCTTAAGTCGCGTGTGATAATCAACGGATGGAGAATCGTGCCTCCTCAGGACACCGAACTTTGACAAAAAAATGAGAATGCGAATACCTAAACTCAAATGCAGGAGCATGCTCTCCGGAACTTTGCTCATGATCTTCTTATCGGGAGGATGCGTCAACGATTATGGCGACTGCAAGGACTCCTCTTCTCAGGAAGAGAGGTTCAACCTGCAGTTTTCAATCAGCACCGCCGCCAATCCGGGGCAGACACGCTCCGGATCGGAAGATGCAAGCCGTGCCGCCGATATCGAAGGCGAAGTCAGGGGAAGTGTCGCCGAAAACTATATCAATGTTGATGGCGGCGACATCATGTTTCTCCTTTTCGACGGAAACCGACAGTTTATACAGCAACTGCCGCTTTCCGACCTGAAGACCGTATATACAGCATCAGACTATAAGGAATACATATTCCACACCCCCGTCACCGCCCGATATTTCAAAGACAATATCGACAAAACGTTCTCATTCTACATCATGGTTCTCGCCAACGGACGGTCGATGGGTATGACATATCCCGAGCCTTACGAAGGAGAGACAATCAGTGAGATTGTGGAGGGAAGACTTGGCGACGCCGCTGCAAATCTGCTGACATCGCAGCCCAACACCTATTCGCTAATGAATGTAGCCACATGGGCTTCTCAATACTTTCCCATGGCCGGACTCCAGAAATTCACGGTGTCGGGACCCGAACTGAAGAAGGGAACCGAGGCCATCCCCTACAACATTTCAGCCAACGGAAAGAATATCAACATGCTGAGAGCCCTTACGAAGATTGAGGTGATAGATCATGTCAACTTCGAGGGACACTACAACGAATCCATACACGGCCAGGATGAAAACCGGATAGACAAGGTGGAGATCAACGGATTCATGAACGCCGGTTCCATTCTTCCCGCCATAGACCAATGGACCAATCAGGAGGCCGACGAGACCCGGCAGGTCAGAAATCCGTCGGTTCCTGACGGTGCGTCATACATGAACCCAATACCTATGACAGCCACCAACACCAGCGAGAACCATATAATCGATTTCTCGGCCGATGAATACGCAAGCCAGCTCAATCCGGACGGATGCAATGTTTTCTCCATCTATCTTTATGAATACGACAGGAGAAGACTCAATAATTCCCAGAATGTGCCATACATAAGAGTGACCACAAAAGGAAAGCCGAGCGACAACGACGCCGAAGGATCGCATGTCTTGCCGATGGCGCTTGCCGAATACACCAACGGAACAGCCGGCGAGCCGGTGGCTTCGCTGCTGAGAAACCATATATACCGCTACCAGATCAACGCCATAAACAATGAAGCGAATCTGACCGTGGCCTGGACCGTGTGCCCGATGGATCGGGCGGATATCCAGATCCCTCCCTTCGAATGACCACCGCATGACTTGGCAACCCAAGAAACAACCATATTCCCAACGAAAATGATATTTCATGACATGACACCATACAGGAATACTATCCATTGGCGGATTCTGCCTATATTGCTGCTTTTCGCGGCAAGTTGCGCCGAAGAGAAATTGCCTTGCTGTTCCGACCCCACTGTCATAGGCAAAGAAATCTGTGTCGACATACCGGTAGACTTTCCTCAGATGGACGTGCAGACACGCTCGGATATGACGGACGGCGATCTCAACAGCGTGAAGTCGCTATGGATCGCCACATTCAACGCCTCCACCGGAGCCATGACCACCGAAGGATGGCAGAACAAGACAGCCCTCCCGAACACTTCTGATGTGCATACGCTTCGCTCCGTCAGTATAAAGACACTCTCCGGGCCAAGTTATATCGTGGCAGTTGCCAACGTGACCGACAACATGGGCGTGACTCCCGACAATCTCACCCCGCGTCCGCTATCCGAACTGCTGTCAGATGATATGACCTGGGATGATTTCCTCCGCATCGGTGTCGTGTCGCCTTCCTCTCAGACGCTTGTCAACGCGCCTAATCCACCGTTAGCCATGGCCGGAGCCTATACCAACATCGCTGTCGGCGACCCCCACACTCCGCAACGTCCGCTGTCGGAATGGCAGACGGAGAATTTCACACCTTACACAATACCCTACAACGAAAACGGCACCGTCTCCCTTACTGACGGCGCCATCCATATGCGCAGGCTGGTGTCGCAGATCCGCTTCAACATCCTGCCCGGCAAAACCGGCGACATCGACATGAAGTTGACGCCACACTACTATAGAGTGGTGAATGTGCCGCGTTTCTCATGGCTCTACGAAAGAAGGGGTGAGGCCGAGGGCTCCGTCAGCAACTATGGAGCCAACTTCGGCGATATCTGCGACGAGGACAACGCTGCAAGTTTCTACTGGAATTCGGCAGACTATACATCCAACAACATCCAGCAGACCGAAGCCGGACACTACTCTTTCAATTTCTGGCAAGGTGAGAACAAACATGAAGCAATCACCGAAATATCAGACTATGACGGACGCGATGCGGAATACACCACTCCCCTGCCGGGGATAAACCCCGACAGCGGACAGAACATACAGACAGCCACCGGAACCGGACTCTTCACACCGCTGACCGGCGGGACTTGGATTTCCAACAACATGGCCACATACGTCGTCATTTCCTGCACCGTGGATTATGCCGACCGCATCGGGGTGAATCAGGATGGCGAGATCACTGAGAATGGCACAGAAGTGCAACGTACAGGAGACGCCGTCTTTCTCATCCATCTCGGCTACATGAACGGCGACAGTTCGGATTTCAACTGCTACCGCAACACTCAATACACGTACAACCTCACCGTCAATGGCGTCAACGACATCAGAGTCGAGGCTTTCCATGGTTCGGAAACTCCGGGGGTGAGCGGCATGGTGGCGGATGTGGAGAGCGAGTTTCTCAATCTCGACTGCCACTACAACGCCTACAACATCGAACTTTCCGACGAAGAACTGTCGAAATATGACGCCACCACCAACAGAGGGTTCGGCTTCATCATGACCACATACGACTCCGGCGCGGAAAAATCATATACCGAAGAATCATTTATCGACCGAAGTTTCGACCAACTGAGTGCTTCTGAAAAGCAATATCTTGACTGGGTGGAACTTCGCCCGACCACCGGCAAGGATGTTATCGCAGACTACAAGCCACGCGCCGACGGCAACGACACTTTCAATCTTGCCGATGCCTCCAGAGGCATTCGCGACGACCAGAAATCGCAGAGCGGCTGGTATACGGTGTTCGTGAGGGAATACACCTACGAGGCGACCAATGCCGACGAGTCTGTTTTCAGCAACGACAAACCAATATGGCACAGATACGTCTTCGCCAATCCGCGCAGATTCTATATACGCACCACCAAAGCCGTGTCGTCCGACGGACAGAGCATGTACACCCGCGCGAAATACGCCGCGATGCAGAGATCCATCATGTCTTACTACGACCAAAACTCAATTCCCGAATCTTCGGCAACCGGAAAAGTGAGAGGCTCGGCCATCGGTGTCGAGGCTGTCAATGAAACATATGGCTTGAACATGCGCCAGTCATACAGCGGCGACAACGCCGACAATGGCCGCCTGAACTGCTGGAACTATTACAACCGCAACAACCAGCGGCTTTGGAGCAGCAACATCGGATCAGGCTTCCAGATGATAAAGGAAAGCGACAACTACGGCGCCGGCATCAAGGCCGCGGCCTTCCCTGTTGCAGCCCTCGCGCCTTATACAGGGAATCTCGACCCGAACATTTACGACCCTCAGCGCGCCTCGGGAGACAGAGCCGACTATATCGAGGCCATCAACGCCTGCATGAACCGCAACCGCGACAACAACGGTAACGGAACTATCGATATTGACGAACTGCGCTGGTATGTGCCGGCGATGGGTAAATATCTCCGTATGCTGATTGGCCAGGACGCTCTCGAACCCAACGAACTTGTCGACTTCGCGTCCATGCCCAACAGACCGACTGCTTTCGGCGACAACGGGCTATGGGGAAGGTATCTCTTCTATGGAAGCGACGGCAAGGTGCTCTGGGCCATGGAAGGTATGTCCGTCTCAGATTATAATACTTACTGCGAATATCCCTGGCAAGTGAGATGCATACGGAATCTCGGCACCAACCTTGGCGTCACAGTAGCAAATGATCCGACTATTCCGGCCTACTCATTTATCCCGAACGATGCCCAAAACATCAAAAGAGGTGGCAGAGTGGAAATGACCTATTACCAGGCCACCACCATGCGCAACAACGCCTACAACGGAAATGGAACGGGAGCGGGAAGAATGCCGGTGCATCTGATATCCGACCCGGCCAATTCCCTATACCGCTACGGGTTTGAGATATATGAGGGAGATGAAAGCAACGGAACCATAAGCGCGGCCGCCACCGCCACCAGACAAGGATGGACTGTCTTGACGGACAATATCAACGACCGGCCTGCCGATATATCAAGCAGCAACAATCCCTGCACCCGGAAAGGCGACAGATGGCGACTTCCGAACGTGAAGGAACTGGCGATCATGCGCAATCTCGGCGTCATCAGCGGCGGCAGTCGATACGTAAGCTGCAGTGTCGGCGTCATCACGGGAAATGGTATAAAAATAACGAATGTGACGGATCAGGCCACCACCAACGGACAGGCTTACAACGGCAGAAATGGCAATACACATTATTTCATGAACACTATCGAGACCAACATAACCCAAAACGAGCAGAACAGCTACCAAGTGAGATGTGTGCGCGACTATGTGCCATGACCATAGACCCGCGCGGCCTTGCGCCTCCGCACATACATTCTACAAGCGACTCAGTCAGCGCAGGCATATTTTTAGTGAGTTTATGACCTGCGGCATTTTCAGTCACGGTTAACTTTGGATGCGTTATTGGCCAACCGTTTGTGAAAACCGTTGATTCTTGGATAATCTTAAGAACGTATCCGGCTGAAATGATTGAGAGCCGTAGGGGATGCGCCGTGAGGCGCGTCCCCTTGTGGTAACAATAAGTTGAACTCAGACCCCGTTTCAAAATGCAAAAAGACTATTCATCAAGATGCATGCGTCTTATTCCGCTTCTGCTACTGACAGCCTGCGCTGCAGCCGGCTGCAGCGGCAAGTCTGCCTCTGACCGGACTGCGACCGGCCTCTCCCCCTCCCCGACCTATTCTGAAGAAACGATGCGACTCCCGGTCATACCCGGCCATATCAGCCGGTCTGACGAGAGAGTCGCCTATGCCGCCGCCCACTTCTGGGACAGTCTTGATTTCAGCCGGGATGCAAGGGCGCTCGACACCGCTTTCATGGAACAGAACTTCGCAAACTTCATCACGGTGGCAGCCTATGCCGCGGAAGAAGAGGCGCAAAAAGCCGTAGACCGTCTGCTTGACCGGGCATCCGTCAGCCACAGTACGCGCGATTTGATAGACCATATCGCAGCGAAATATCTCGATGATCCCAACTCTCCCTTGCGCTCGGAAGAACTGTATGTCATGTTTCTGAGACACATGGCAGCCGACAGCATGTCTGGCGATGCGAAAAAGGCCCGCGCACAGTTCCGTCTCGAGCAGGCCATGAAAAACAGGGTCGGATCCGTAGCCTCTGATCTCTGCATCACTACGGGCGACGGCAAAGAAACAAGTCTGCTGAAACTTGTCGGCAACGACACCACTCTGATAATGTTTTACGATCCGTCGTGCGAACAATGCGATGCTCTCATCTCTTATCTCGACAATACCCGCATCGACCGCCGCTTCAAAGTCATCGCTGTAGATGTGGCCGATGACCGGCAACTCCGGGAGAAGACCGGATCCGCCATGCCCGCAGGCTGGATCACGACCTTCGCCACAAAAGCAATAGACCTCGAAGAGAAGTATTACCTGCCGGCACTCCCCTCCCTCTATCTTATCGCCCCAGACGGCACTGTAATATTGAAAGACATTCCTCCCACCGCATTCTGACCAAAACTTGGTGGTCGGGAAATTGACGAAGCAAAAGTAATTGGCCGGAGAAGAGGGTTTAATCAAAAAAAAATTGTAACTTTGCATTATTTTATCAGGGCTCGGCAATCACACGTATTGTCAAGCACCTGACTTATGAGATGATAACATGGACAAGGTACATACAGAATCATATTTCCTTTCGGCAGGCGAAGGCAACGCCGAGGGTGAGATGTCGCTCCCGCTTCTTGTAAGCAAACTGATCGACATCGCCACCACCCATGCCAACTCATTGGGCATCGGCAATCCCTCGATGGCCGACATACATGCCGGATGGGTGCTGTCGCGCCTCACCGTGGAAATGGAGAGATACCCTGAAGTGAATTCCGACTACTGCATATCCACATGGATCGAGAGCACCAACAGGCATTTCTCGGAACGCGCGTTCCGGATCGGCGCACCCGACGGCTCCACATATGGCTTCGCCCGCTCCATATGGATGGTGATGGACACCACCGACCACAGCAACGTCGGACTCTCCCATCTCAACTTCACACCCGAGATAATCGACGGCACCAGACCTCCCATCGAAAGACAGGAAAGGCATGCGCCGATAGTGGAACCGGACTCCGCCGACCGGCCGAGACTGGCTCTCGTGGCAACCGCCCCGGCGGCGACATACCGTTTTCAATACTGCGACATAGACTACTACCGCCACGTCAACACAGTGCGATACGTCAACATATTGCTCAACAGATTCTCACTTGCCGAGCACGACGCCACCCTCGTGAGGCGTCTCGAACTCTCCTTCCTGCACGAAGCCAAATATGGAATGGAGATAAAAATCCTGCGATGCGACCAGGACACGCCGCTGAATTCGTCGTTCCAGTTTACCGATGAAAACGGCACGCCTCTCCTTTTCGCCAGAATAAAACGGAAAAACAGATGACAACATAACTATCAATCAATAAATTTATGAATAAAATCTTTACTTACGCAGCAGCGGCCGCGATTCTGGCAGGTTCACTGCCGGCTACAGCCGCAAGAATGCCCCGCCAGATATCCGCGCCCGAGGCGGACTGGGAAATAGTCTACGACCAGCCCGAGGGAGAAGAGACCCTCTACTCACGCACAAGCCAGGCACTCCGCGAATCGTTTGGCGCCGTCGAGAAAATCATCGACGAAGGAAGCGTGGTGAGAATCGTGGAGCAGGAAGACGGTACTGTATGGATCGGCAATCCCGTGTCGATGTTTCTCCTTCCCGGATGGATCCAGGCTGAGAAGAGCGACGAGTATCTCACCATCACCGGCCCTCAGTTGGTATATGAGGAATACGACTGGGATCTCGACGACGGAACCACGACCAAATACTATCTCACAGCCGTGGAGGCTTATCAGTATGAGAACGAGGAAGGCGACATCATGCAAAGCTACCGTCCTACCGAAGACGGCGTGTTCCGCTTCAAGATCAACGGCACCACTCTCAAGGAAGAGGGCGACGGCTCGCTGATACTCGGCATCTGCGGCTACAGCGAGAGCGAGGGCTATTTC
>USNC01000018.1 GCA_900555915.1 uncultured Porphyromonadaceae bacterium
CGAGATCGCTCAGTGTCTCGTGGGCTCGGAGATGTGTATAAGAGACAGATGAAGTGCATCTTGTCCGGATCGGTGAGTGCCTCATATTCCTTTCTGTACGGACGGAAATCGATTCCGCCATGGAAAAACACCTCAAGATCTGGCCATACGTCGGAAATCTTGTCGGTTCCCTTAATCCGGCACACCTCCTTTATGACAGTCAGAAACCATGAGGGCACGCCGGATATGTTGGTGATGTTCTCACACGAGGCTGCCAGGGAAAGGGCCGGAAGTTTCTCGCTCCAGTCTTCCATCAGAGCGATGCTCTTTCGCGGCACCCGCACCATATCGGCGAGTTTCGGCATCCTGTCGATAAGCGTTGCACTGAGATCTCCTACCTTCACACCCTCTCTAAGATTGAGCTCGTTGGCGAAACTGCCTCCGAGAATCAGGCTTTTTCCCGAAAAAATCCGGCTTTTCGGGTTCATGCGCAGATAGTGGGCCACAACGTCGCTCGTGCCGGGATAATGGTTATGGCGAAGGCAGTCGTCGGTGATTGGCACAAACTTCGATTTGCCTCCGCTCGTGCCGCTGCTCTGCGCAAACCGGCGGCAGCAGCCTGGCCATAGCACGTCGCGCTCCCCCTCCACCATACGCATGGCGTAGGGACGTATGTCGTCGTATTCCACAGTCGGCACCGCTCCGGTATAGGCCTTAACGACGTCGCCCGATGCAAGGATGTCGCTGAATCCATAGCGGCGTCCGGCCTCGGTGAGGCGCGCCATGCCGAGCAGCCATTCGAGCTGCCCGCGCTGTAACTCTTCGACGCGGCTGCCCCAGCCGTCGGTGCGACGCGCTCGGGAAGCCATTATATATCGTGCTATCGGCGTAAAATTCATATAAAATTCAAAATGGTCTTTTCGTGGGGCCTTATCCATCCGCCCCCACTATCATATAACAACCGGAAGCGGCAATATGCGGAGCCACCGGGCAATTTATGGGAATACTGCGGACGCGGACATCTACGGCACCGGATCATATCCCGAGCCTCCCCAGGGATGGCACCGCGATATTCTTTTGATGGTAAGCCATCCCCCCTTCAACGCGCCATACTTCCTTATGGCCTCTATACCATACTGGCTGCAGGTGGGCACAAAGCGGCAGCTCGGTGGCGTGTGGGGCGATATGGCATACTGGTAGAAGCGGATCAGACCGATAAGCAGCATCTTTCCCATATCACACCGCAGCCTCCTGACCGCACGGCGTGTCGTCGCCGTAAAGACGTCTGGATATTTTAGCCAGCGCGCTTTCCACAGCGGCACCGACGGCACGCATGTCTGAATTTTCGGTATGCATATATATCAGTGCCAGCGAGAGCGTGCGGGTGCCGGCGTCTGCCTCCACCTTGCGCCGAAGGTCGCGGTAGCGCAGTCTGAAGGCCTCCCTGATGCGCCGGCGCATCAGGACACGGTCTACGGCATGGCGCCTTTTTTTCTTCGGCACGGTGATCATGAACTGCACCGGCGCTATCATGTCGGGAATATCCTCCCTGAATGAACCGGAAAGTTCCTCCTGGGTCAGTGCCCGGTAGGTGACGCGCAATGGGCCGGAATAGACAGACCTGCCTTTTTCAAACAGATTCTGCACAAGCGTGCGGTGGCGCAGTTTCGCGCTTTTGCGGAGCGTGAGCCTTTCATCCCCTTTTATGCTTTCACTTTCAATCATCTTTGAGTGCCAGTTTTAAAATTTCATCTGGAGTGGAGATTATATGGTCGGCATAAGCCTTGCGGAGCTCGTTGACCGGGCGGAAGCCCCATGTCACCCCGACCGACGTGACGCAGGCCCTGCGCGCGGTCTCTATGTCAACTGCCGAATCGCCAACGTGCATCGTGGCGCTCTTAGGCGTGGGGTGAGTGAGAAGCACGGCGAAGTCGATGCTCGGATCGGGCTTGACGGGCCTGTCTTCCACCTGACCGAACACCGCAACAAACGGCACTTCGGGAAAATAATGGTCTATGATGCGCCGGGCCGCCGATTCGTATTTGTTGGTGGCCACAGCCACCGCTATACCCGCCTGCGTGAGCTGTTCGAGCAACTGCGGTATTCCGGGATAAGGCTTGGTGAAGTCGGTGCAATGCTCATCGTAGTATGTTCTGAAGAGACCGAGCAGTTCCTCCACTTCTTCCTCGGAAGCGTCAGGCTGGGCTCGCTCTATGAGTTTGCGCACCCCGTTGCCGACCATATAAGGATATGCCGACAGAGGATGCCTCCTGTATCCTTTGGTCTCCAGGGCAAAATTGCACGCAGTGCCCAGATCCGCTATGGTGTCGAGCAGGGTGCCGTCGAGATCGAATATTATGAGTTTCTTCATTTTCCTGTAACTTTCGGGTCTGTTTTTCTTACCTGCGATACCAGGATTCCGCCTGCGGTGGCGGTCTCGATTATATCGCCGTCGGCCACATCCTCCGGTCCACGGATAGATTTCCCGTTTTTACGTGTTATTGAATATCCGCGCTTCAATGTCGATTCGGGACTGAGCACGCCGATGAGATTCTCCAGGTTGGCCAGTGCCGTCTTCTCCCTCTCGATCCGCGACGCGGCGGACAGAGCCATAGCATCCGACTGCGTGCGAAGCCTCGCGTTTTCCCTCTCCACCAGCGAACCGGAGGCCATACGCAGCGTAGAGGCCATATTCCTCAGTCTTATGTCTTCCCTCCCTGTGACACTCCCCGCCAGAACCGGGAGCTGGGAGGATATGGCGTGCAGGCGCAGGCGTGCGCCACGCAATGTGGACTCCACGGCTGCAGGGAGCATGGTCTCCAACCCCTGGAGGCGGATGTGCTCGCCCCGCATACGCTCCGATGCGTAGGTAGCCACTCTTCCGGCGAGATCCGCCGCTCTCTGCCAGTGGGCCCCGACAGTGTCGATCAGCCAGGCGGCCGCCGCTGTCGGAGTCTTGCACCGAACGCAGGCGATCTCGTCCAGCACACAGCGGTCCCGCTCATGGCCTATGCCCACCACTACAGGTATGGGGAAGGTGGCGACACGGCGTGCGAGTTCGAGATTGTCAAATCCCGTCATGTCGGTGGTGGAGCCGCCTCCGCGGATTATCACCACACAGTCCCATTCCACCAGCGTCCGCGTCTGCTCCACCAGCCTCAGCGCTTCCATGACGCTTGTCGGCGTGCGTTCCCCCTGCATGGCGGCCGGGAAAAGCAGAGTCAGAAATTCCACTCCGAGCGAATTATGATGCAGCTGATTCTCGAAATCTCCGTATCCGGCGGCTGTGGGGGAGGAAACAACCGCCACTTTAAGGGGCGGCTGCTCCACTTTAAGGCGCCTGTTGCGCTCGATCACCCCCTCCCCCTGCAGGCGCATGAGGATCTCGCGCCTTATACGCTCGAGGTCGCCCATGGTATAGGAGGGATTGATCTCACCGACATTGAAGGTCAGACCGTAGTTGATGTGATAGTTTGCACCGCCGAAGAGCATCACCTTCATTCCGTTTGCCAGCCGCTGCCCCGTGGCTTGGAAAAACCTGGCGCTCAGCGAATGGAATTTCCCGGCCCATATGGTGGCACGCATCCGGGCCACTGTGGCTCCTGAGGCGTCTTTCTCAAGCAAGGTCATGTAGCAATGTCCGCCGCTCAGGCTCATATCGCTGATTTCGGCCACTACCCATGCTCCAAGAAGCACAGGCTGCCGGCTGATGGCCTGCGCCACATATCGCGAGAACTGCGACAATGTCAATGCCGCGGGCATTTCATGTTGGGCTGAATATTCCATATCGCAAAATTAATCAATTTTCGCGAATCCCCCAAAACTGTTTTGCCACAAGCAGCCGCAACTCCCTTTTTCACGCGTTTTCACGCCTTGAACCCCCTATTATTCAAAAATAATGTGTAATTTTGCATCATGAATCATCTCACTCGCCGATCTCTTGCCCGACTCGCATCCCAGGCTCCGCTCATAGGGTTGCTGTTGGCTTTGTGCGCGTGCATTGCGGGGTGCTCCTCAAGCAAGCACGTGCCCGAAGGCTCCTATCTGCTCGACAAGGTTAGCATCCGGCTTGATTCCGCCTCGGGAAGGGATGACATCGATGTGTCGGAGATGCAGGCTTATCTGCGGCAGCAGCCAAACCACAAGATGCTATGGAGCATAAAGTTCCGTCTCGGATTCTACAACATGAGCGGAAAGGACTCGACCAACTGGTGGAACCGCTGGATGCGAAAACTCGGCGAACCTCCGGTGATCTACAATCCTGAACTCACAGAGGCCGGCACAGGGCAACTGGCCCAGTATCTTGCCAACAAGGGATATTTCAACGCCACCGTATCGGTCGACTCCACAATCAACGAAGAGAAACGCAAGATCGCGCTAACCTACAATCTGTCGCCGGGAGAACGCAAGATCATATCCTCGGTGGAATATCAGTTTCCTGACTCTGCAGTGAAAGAAATAGTCATGGCTGACTCCTCGAAGTTCATAACCAAGCCTGGCAACCCGCTGGCTCGCGAACTTCTTGAGGCTCAACAGTCGATGGTGACAGAGACACTCCGCAACCATGGATATTTCAACTTCACGCAAGACTGCATTACTTTCGTGGCCGACACCACAGCCGGCTCATCTGACGCCGACCTGACAATGAAGATCAGCGCACCCAGATCATCAAGCCAGCCGCAGGCGGAACTATATTCAAAATACAGGATAAGGAAGGTGACGGTGATAGCCGACGCGGAGGCGATCAATGCGGAGAATCCCGCCCTTGCGGTAGGGAAAGACTCCGTGACATACAAAGACATCGACATTCTCTACGCCGACTCCCGGTATCTCAGGCCTTCGGTGATAGCCGACAACTGCTTCATCGCGCCCGGCGACACGTATGCACAGAAAGAGGTGGAGCGCACCTACAGGGCTTTCTCGCGGCTGAACATACTGAAATTCATCAATATCTCGTTTGTCCCGGTCGGCTCGGCAGGCGACGAGGGTTTTCTCGACGCCTATATAATGCTGACTCCCGGCAGATCGCAGACCGCGAGCGTCGAGCTTGAAGGCACCAATTCAGAAGGCGACCTCGGCATAGCTGTCGGTCTGTCTTACTCTCACCGCAACATCGGAAAGGGATCGGAGACATTCACCGGCAAGGTGCGGGGCAGCTACGAGTCGATATCCGGAAATCTTGACGGTCTGCTCCACAACCGCTACATGGAATATTCCGCCGACCTCGGCATCTCCATACCGGAATTCAAGGCGCCTATTTCGCGGCGAATACGCCGTCGCGTGCAGGCTTCCACCGAGGCCAATTTCTCCATGAGCTATCAGGAACGCCCGGAATATACACGCATCATATCCACTGCCGGATTCAGCTGGAAGTGGGTCGACTTCCGCAAGCAGAACCAGCACACCTTCACCCCGATAGATATCAACTATGTGTATCTGCCGGCTTCCACCAACGACTTCATCGACCAGATAGCTCCCGACAACCCTCTGCTGCGCTACAGCTACGAAGACCATTTCATCATGAGGATGGGCTGGCGCTGGTATCACAGCAACAAGCGCGATCCGGCCCCATGGACCAAGACCTTCCAGCGGAATTTCTATACCGTGAGGTTCAATGCCGAGATCGCCGGCAATCTTCTTTTCGCCATCTCAAGCATATTCGCTCACAGAAGCGACTTTCATGAGGACCCCTACAAGGTGTTCGGCATCCACTACTCGCAATATTTCAGGGTTGAGGCCGACTATGCGTTTCTACACCGCTTCGACGAGCGCAATTCGCTGGCTCTTCGCGCCGGGGTCGGTGTCGGCGTGCCTTACGGCAACTCCGAGATGCTTCCTTTCGAGAAGAGATTCTATGGCGGCGGTGCCAACGGCGTGCGCGGATGGGATGTGCGCACTCTCGGCCCCGGAGCTTATCCCGGACGCAACTCGGTGAGCGACTTCATCAACCAATGCGGCGACGTGCGTCTGATCATGAGTGCCGAATACCGCGCAAAACTATTCTGGGTGCTCGAACTCGGTGCCTTCATCGACGCTGGCAACATCTGGACCATCCGCAACTATCCCAACCAGCCAGGCGGCGTATTCCGCTTCAATCGGTTTTACGAGCAGATAGCAGCATCCTACGGTCTCGGACTGCGACTCGATTTCGATTATTTCCTTCTTCGCTTCGATGTGGGAATGAAGGCGCATAATCCCGCCATGGGAGAACGTCCGTGGCCTATCATCTCGCCCAACTGGAAACGCGACTCCTCCTTCCACTTCTCGATCGGCTATCCATTCTGACAAATCCGGCCTTCCGCATTAGAATACCAACAGCCACGCCCCGGAGGGGCGACTCTTCGCCAAACCCCGGGCAAGACAAGGGCCAAAAGCCCGAAGTCGCAGCCCGGGGAATCCCAAGCCCAACTATCCTGTGCCCGCATCGCTCCTTCATCAACACGCGAAAATCACTCGCCCAAAACCGCCCCAGGGTTTCTGAAATTATATGAAATGCGGTCTAATCACCGTTAAACTAAACTTATAAACCCATAAACTCATAAACTTCAAGTTGAGCCCGCGAAACTTGAATTATTCAAATTTTTTCATTAATTTTGCAACTTGAATAGCCCCGCGCTATCCAATGCGACAACTAAAAGTAACAACAACGGCAGATCTCATCGTATGATCCGCCACTTAAAACCTATACTACTCCATAATGGATAAGAACACAGTCTATGGTCTGGTGCTCATGGCGCTCGTCTTCTTCGGATTCATGTGGCTCAACACTCCTGACCAGAACGCCATCCAAGAGCAAGTGAAGACCGAACAGGCTGCCGACAACGGCAACCGGGCGAACACAAACGCCGTAATCTTCAGCGACACAGAACGAGAATGGCTCGCCAAAAACATTCTCGCCAACGGCACTCCGGTATCGGATGCGGACGGCGCTTCCGCAGTAGCTGTCAATTCCGACGGCGTGAGACTAACGCTCAAAGGAGACTCTGTCTTCGGCACTGTAGAAGTCAACGGCAAAGCCCTCGCATGGGCAGATGTGCTCTCGGGCGACGCTTCGGCAATGACTCAGGACGAACGCACAGCCGCCATCGACAAGGTGCGCAATCTCTCCAACTCTATCGGTCGCTACGGACGCTTCGCCACATTCCTTAAAGGAACCAACGAGGATCTAACGCTCGAGAACGAGGCCATCAAACTGACTCTCTCGTCGAAGGGTGGTATGGTGACTCGTGCCGAACTGAAGAAATATGACACGGAATATGATCCCGACGAGACGAAGAAGGTGAAGAGAAAAGTGGTGATCTTCGACGACAAGTCCAACCAGATGGCATTCAATCTCCCGCTTCCGCAGGAGATCTCCACCGCCGACCTCTATTTTTCTCCGAAACTTGAAAACGACTCGACACTCCTCATGGCCATAAATCTTTCGGCCGATGCATTCTGGGGCATACGCTACACGCTGCCCAAGGGTGAATCGTACGTGGTGAGGATGGAAGTGGTGCAGAGCAACATGGCCCCCATAGTGCAGAGCAACGTCCGAAAACTCGGAGTCTCCTGGCATCAGGACCTGAAGCGTCAGGAAAAGGGTCGAATGTTTGAGGAGCGCAACTCGCGCATCGAGTATAAGTTCGCCGGAGGATCCGTAGAGGAGATGAGCGAATCCAAAAACAGCGAGAAAAAACGCGAGCAGAAACTGAAATGGATCGCTTTCAAGAATCAGTTCTTCTCCTCGGTGCTCATCTCCGACAAAAATTTCAATTCGGCCGATTTCCAGAGCGACGTGTTGAAAGGAAGCGACTATCTCAAGTCGCTGACTACAGAGGCCGAAGTGAACGACTATGACTGGAACGCCGCCAACCCGGCAAGTTTCAATTTCTTCATAGGCCCGAACCTCTACCCTCTTCTCAAAAACATCGACAAGCAGACCGGAAGCGACGAGGATCTCAAACTGACCAAACTCGTGCCTCTCGGCTGGCCCATATTCCGCTGGATCAACACGCTGATCGTCATTCCCGTATTCAACTTCCTCGGCAGTTTCGGCTGGAACTACGGCATCGTGATACTCGTGCTCACCATCCTTCTCAAACTCGTGCTCTTCCCCCTCACCTACAAGAGCTATGTGAGCCAGGCCAAGATGCGCATCCTCGCCCCTGACATCAAGGAGATCAACGACAAATATCCGGGCAACGAGAACGCTATGGTGCGCCAGCAGAAGACTATGGCCCTCTACAGCAAGGCCGGTGCGAGCCCCATGTCGGGATGCCTGCCGATGATGCTGCAGATGCCGATCCTATTCGCTATGTTCACCTTCTTCCCCAACTGCATCGAACTGCGCGGACAGTCTTTCCTCTGGGCTCATGACCTTGCGGCGCCTGACGCCATAATATCATGGAGCGGCAACATACCCTTGATCACCGAATATTTCGGCAATCACATATCGCTCTTCTGCCTCCTGATGACAGCCACCAACATCATCTACACCCGCATCTCGATGCAGAGCCAGAGCCAGTCGATGCCGGGTATGAAATGGATGATGTATCTCATGCCGCTGATGTTCCTGGTATTCTTCAACAACTATGCGGCCGGCCTGAGCTACTACTATTTCCTCTCGCTGCTCATCACCATCATACAGACTTATGCCATCCGCAAATGGTTTATCAAGGAAGAGGATGTGCGACGCACCATGAGAGAGAACGCCAAGAAGCCTCAGAAAAAGTCTGGCTGGATGGCCCGCCTCGAGGAAATGCAGCGTCAGCAGCAGGAAATGATGCGCCAGCAGCAACAGCAACAGAGAAAAGGCGGCAACAACCGCCGGCGTTGACAAGCATACTTCACCGGGGCCGCACCGTTTTTTTCTAAAGCAGTGCGGCCCCGTCGCAATACATACAGCCACCCACACAAAAGCGACATCTGATGCGTAACTTCCGGATTTTTCTGGCTTCGGTGATACTTATCGCCTCACTGCTATGGCTCGCGCTCGGCACGGGCCTGGCTCCATATGCCGGATTCGCCGGACGCATGCAGATTGTCCCCTCGGCTATACATACTTGTCTGGGCACTACAATCGTCTGGATCATTGCCACTCTGCTGTTCGGCAGAATCTATTGCGCGGCGGTGTGTCCGGTTGGATCTCTGCAGGACGTGGCCATTTGGCTCCGGAGGAAAAGCAGCCGGAGAAAGGCATTCCGTTTCAAGGAAGGGCACACGGCGAGATATGTGATACTGATAGCATATCTTGCGTCGCTCGCCTTCGGGGCAATAGCGGTCGGTTTTGTAATCGAGCCATGGAACTTGATGCGCAACACCTTGTCAGCCGTCAATCCGGCCGACACCGCCGCCACGTGGGGATCAATAGGCGTATCCACAGCCATCGGAGCCATGTCGGGCATTGTGTCGCTCTCAGCAATCATGATATGGGCCTGGATCTCGGGGAGGGCGTTCTGCTCAGAGGTCTGCCCCATAGGGACAATGCTCGGCTGCGTCCACACACAGACGCTGATGCACATAGCCATCGACAGCGACCGATGCGTGAGCTGCATGAAGTGTGAGGACATTTGCAGGTCGAGATGCATAAAGGTCGAGACAAGGCATGTCGACAACTCTCGCTGCGTGCTATGCTTCGACTGCACCGCAGTCTGCCCCAACGATGCCATCCGCTACCAGATCAACAGAGACCGGCATCGCCAGACCCCGATACTGACCCCCTCGCAGTCATGAGAACGAGATCTTTACATGTAAAATTCACACCACAAAACACAATACCACACAATGCAGCAATATCAGGATCTCCTACGCCACATACTTGAGCACGGACACCGCAAGGAAGACCGCACGGGCACCGGCACCATATCCACGTTCGGATACCAGATGCGGTTTGACCTGACCAAAGGATTCCCTCTCGTCACCACAAAGAAAACACATCTCAAGAGCATAATCTACGAACTGCTATGGTTTCTAAAAGGCGACACCAACGTGCGCTACCTTCAGGACCATGGCGTGCGCATATGGAACGAATGGGCCGATGCCGACGGCGACCTCGGACATATCTACGGATATCAGTGGCGCTCTTGGCCTGACTACGACGGCGGCCATATCGACCAGATAAAGGAAGCGGTCAGAACAATAAAGGAGAATCCGGACTCGCGACGCATCATCGTCAGCGCATGGAACGTGGCCGACATCGACAATATGAATCTGCCGCCATGCCACGCTTTTTTCCAGATGTACGTCTGCGACGGCAGACTGTCGCTGCAACTCTACCAGAGAAGCGCGGACTGCTTCCTCGGTGTCCCCTTCAACATTGCATCATATGCGCTGCTAACCATGATGCTTGCACAGGTGTGCGGACTCCAGCCGGGCGAATTCATCCACACTCTCGGCGACGCTCACATCTATCTCAACCATCTGGAGCAGGTCAACCTCCAGCTGACCCGCACACCGCGGGCCCTTCCGCTGATGAGACTGAACCCGGAAGTGAAAGACATCCTCGATTTCAAATATGAGGACTTCACATTGGAAGGCTATGACCCTTGGCCTGCCATAAAAGGAACCGTAAGCGTATGAACCGGAACACAGAAATAGCCATGATCGCCGCCGTCGGCCCGGAGAGGGAACTCGGTTCGGAAGGCGATCTCATATGGCACATATCGGCCGATCTCAAGAACTTCAAGCGGCTTACATCCGGCCACCCTGTAATAATGGGGCGGAAAACGTGGGAATCCCTTCCCAAAAAGCCGCTGCCGGGACGGCTCAACATCGTAGTGACACGCCGCCCGGAACCGATGGCAGGAGCCGAAACTGCTTCTTCGGCAGAGGAGGCTCTGCGGCTGTGCGGCGGGGAAACGCATCCTTTCGTGATAGGAGGTGCGGAGATCTACAGCCTGTTCATGCCTGTAGCCACACGCCTTTATCTCACTCGCGTGGAGGCTCCGACCTCTAAGAAAGTTGACTCATGGTTTCCGGAATATGACAATGACTGGAAGATTGAGGATGCCTCGGAATGGTTCACCGACCCGGGAGACGTCAGATACAGATTTGAGACATGGACGAGAAAATGAAGACCGGCGGCAGACGGCTCGTCTTCATAAGCAGAAGCGACCTTCGCGGAGGAGCGGCTATCGTGACATTCCGCCTTGTGGAGGCCTTGCGCCGGATGGGACATGACGCGAGGATGCTTGTGTGTGAGAAACTCAGCGACGCCGCGTTTGTCGAGACATGCGCGTCAAAGACCGCCATACGCATCCCTTTTCTGCGCGAGCGGCTCAAGGTGTATATCGACAACGGAAGAAACCGCGACACTCTTTTCAAGATCGACCCTGCCCTCTACGGGCTGCCTCTCTGGCGACACCCTCTCGTGGAGCAGGCCGACGCAATATTCCTTGGCTGGGTAAACCAGGGTATGCTCAGTCTGAAAGGGGTCCGGGAGATATGCAGGCTCGGACGGCCGACGGTCTGGATAATGCACGACATGTGGAACATGACGGGAATATGCCACCATGCCGCCGGATGCACGGGATTTCTCCATCAGTGTGGCGACTGCCCTCTGCTCGGTGCGAAAGCCGACAGCAACGACATGTCGCACGCCACCTGGATCGAAAAGGAAAACACCTATAAGGCCGACAATCTGAAATTTGTCGCTGTCAGTTCATGGCTCGCAGGCAAAGCAGGAGAGAGCGCGCTGATGCGCGACCTTGATGTTACGGTGATACCCAACGTGTTCGAGACCGACGATCAAGAGCCCGAAAGCCGGGCGTCTGACACTCTTCCGGACGATCCGGTAAGGATAATTTTCGGCGGAGCCCGTCTTGATGATCCCATAAAAGGACTCCCGGTGCTGAAAAAGGCGCTCCGCATAATACATGAACGGCACCCCGACATAGCGGCCCGCATGGAAATCCTCACATTCGGAGAGTTCAAGAATCCGGAAAGCGCGGAAGGGTTTGCAATCCGCCACAACCATCTGGGAGTGCTTCGCGGCAGAGACGCATTGCGCCGCGCTTATTCGAGATGCGGCATAGTAGTGTCCACGTCAGACTATGAGACTCTTCCGGGCACACTTGTGGAAGGGCAGGCATACGGCTGCATTCCCGTGGCTACCGACCATGGCGGACAGAGAGACATAATAGCTGTCTCTTATACACATCTGACGCTGCCGACGA
>USNC01000019.1 GCA_900555915.1 uncultured Porphyromonadaceae bacterium
TACGAGATCGCTCAGTGTCTCGTGGGCTCGGAGATGTGTATAAGAGACAGTCGATGCCCTGACTCACGGCCATGTCATACAGACGGTTGATTTTCCAACTTGTAGCCATAGAGAGCTGCCGTATGTCGGGAATGAGAAGAATCATCTGCCTCTCCACTCCCTCAAGCGACTGCGTCACATCTTCCGACGCGTCTTCATTCCATATCCTGAAATCAGCAGCCGGCGCCTGCGGGGCCTGTGGGGCAGCCTCCCCATTTGGCACAAACTCCACTTCCTCACGTCTCACGAAAGTCCAGCCCCCGTCTTCGGAAGGAAGTTCGTCGTCTTCCCCGAAAGCCTTCTGCTCCCCGTCTTTCTGATAAATGAACCGGAAAGAAGGCAGATATTCAGGCTGGTCGTCGGCCCCGAGCAGACGGGTGCCTATCTTATACTGTCTGAAATCCACCAGCGGCTGCTGACGATAGCCGACAAAACCGACGCACAAGACATATGCCGCCATAGCCACGGTCGCAATCCACTGCAGATAAGGCGAGATGAGACAGGCCGCCCGTCTGTTGAACTTGATAAGCCACACTGCAGCGAGCGAGAGCAGCAGGTTTTTAAAAAAGGTTGCCCAGTTGGAGATAATCATGAAATCTCCGAAACAACCGCAGTCAGCGACAGGATCTGCGACAGCGATCCATAGTGTGAGCGGCAGCATCACGAGCATGAACAGAGCCAACATGATTGGGGTCGCCTTCCTGAAGCATCCGGTAAGCAGCGAAACGCCAATGATGAATTCCAGTCCGAACAGAAAAAAACAAAGAGCCAGCACTGTATTGCCCCATTCGGAAAGCGGGAAATGCATGGCCGTGAGATATTCCTGCATTTTATACAGAGTGCCCCAGGGATCAATACCCTTCGCAAGCCCGGACACGGTAAAAGTAAGACCGACGGCGATACGCATGACCCAAGTGAGAAACTTGACAATCCAGGGTCTGCGTTCGAGCACAGGAGCGGCCAACCTCATAGCCCAGCTTGAATCGAGCCAAAGGCCGAAGCTGTCGAATCGCCGTTCGAGACCGAGCGGAGTCTTGCGCGCCGCGCCGGAACCGGAATTACTGCTGCCTGATGAAGTCATGCTGTCTTGATTAAGGCGAAAAGCGCGTAATTGATCATGTCCATGTAGTTTGCGTCTATTCCCTCGCTGACTATGGTGTGGCCGTCATGGCCCTCGATCTCTTTTGTGCGCATCAGCTTCTGGAGGATTATATCGGTGAAACTGCTCACCCTCATATGCCTCCAAGCCTCATCATAGTCATGGTTCTTATTCTCCATAAGGCGGGTGGCGCCATTGAGTTTCTCATCATAGAGTCTCATACACTCTTCCGGCGTCAGATTCTCGCCGGGGCCGAGATCGAGCTGGATAAGCGCCATCACACAGTAGTTTACAATCCCGATGAATTCCGGACGAATGCCTTCATCAACGAGAGCCACCCCTTTCTCCTCGATGCTTCTGATGCGCATTGCCTTGATCATGATCTGGTCGGTCAGGCTCATGGGGCGCATGATGCGCCAGGATGTGCCGTAGTCCATAAGTTTCTTCTGGAAAAGTTCGCGGCATTCAGCCTTCGCAGCGGCAAATTCCTCCGCAGTCTTGTCTTTACTCATATCTCAATCAGTGACATTTAACCCCTCCTGACACCCGCCGTCCTTAAGGACGGCGGGTGCGGGAAGGGTCCGCAATTCAAATACAAATATTAATGTGTCAATACTTGCCGTATTTTAAATTCCTGTAGAAGTTGATATACGACATCTGCATCCAGGGCTGCACCCAGAGGTTCAGAATGCCAAGAGTCAGGATCGACAGCAGCAGCCAGCCGATGAAGCGGCAGTTGAGGCAGAAATACTGCCATTTGTAGCCATTCATCATCTCCCAGCTTTTCTTGAGCGCGTCGACACCGCTTATCTTGTCGTCTTCCGCCATGATTATCCATGTCATGCTCAATCCGCACGCGAGTATCACGCCCGGCCCAATCAGGAGCACCGTACCCACTGCGACGAGCAGAGTATAGATAAGCCCGGCCACAAGGGTATTGACAAAATTATTGAAACCGGCGAAAAGTCGGTTGTAATCAGACTGCCTCTCGTCCATGATCTTCATGCAATACAACGCATAGCCCACGTTGAGCGGACCGACGATAAGCAGCACAAGACCATACATAGAACCTGCCGCGCTCGTGATGAGCAGCAGAATCAATGTGGCAAGCATAGCGGCACCGGCGAAACCGGAGATCTGCTTTCTTGCCGCGCTCTGAATCATCCCATTTACACTCATAGTCTTTTGTTTTTAGGTTTAAATTTTAAGTTTTATGCAAATTTAGCAAAAAAAATCAATATCGGGTCCAATACTCGCGGATTTTTTTCTAATTTTGTAAAATAATTACGAATCACCAACAGCAGATCATGAACAGCATAAGGTTCATTCCCGAATGGGACCATACAGACTACGTGATGCTCGCGCTCCCGCACGCCGGCACAGACTGGAACTATATACTCGATGAAGCCATCGGACAATACCGCAGGCTTGTGTCGGCACTTACCGGCGAAGGGACACGCGTGCTTCTTCTCTGCCCGGATGCCACAGAGGCAAGGGAGATCATCGCTGAATGCGACAGAGGACTGATCACCTATGTGGAGACAGACTACAACGACACCTGGACGCGCGACTACGGAATGCTCAGTGTGGAACGCAACGGACGCCTGCGTGCACTCGACTTCGGGTTCAACGCATGGGGTCTTAAATTCGCATCAGACAAAGACAACCTCGTGAATCTACATCTTGAGCGCAAAGGGTTGTTCGCTCCGGGAGCGTACCGCAACGAGCGTGACTTCATCCTCGAAGGAGGATCGGTGGAGACAGACGGCAACGGCACCATACTGACCACAACCAGATGCCTCACGTCGCCCAACCGCAACGGAGGACTCAGCAAACCGGAACTCAACGACATACTGGAGCGGAGGCTCGGCGCACAACATGTGTTATGGCTCGACCACGGGGCGCTTGAGGGCGACGACACCGACTCACATATCGACACGCTGGCGCGCCTCGCGCCCGACGACACCATCGTCTTCACAGGCACACGCGATTTCGACGATCCCATGTTTGAGCCGCTTCTGGCCATGCGTGCGCAACTGACACTCTTCCGCACGCCGGACGGCAATCCCTACAACCTTGTGGAGCTGCCGCTTCCCGACCCGGTGACCGACCCCGACGGCTGCCGGCTGCCGGCCACATACGCCAATTACCTTGTGGCCAACGGGGTGATATTCATGCCCACATACTCGCAGCGCGACAAAGATGAGCTTGCCATGCGCAGCATACGCATAGCATATCCCACCCACAAGGTGGTGGGAGTGGAATGCCTCACCCTGCTGCGCCAGCACGGGTCGCTGCACTGCGCCACGATGCAGATACCTTCGGGGATTATCAATTTATAATTCAAGTTTAGCATGCTCAACTTGAAGGTTATGAGGTCATAGGTTATAAGGTTAGTTTACGAGTGACTTCTCAAAGGCTATGAGGCAGGTTTTGATCGACGGCTTCATGAGCTTACCGGGCGAGTTTAGTAGACCAACCGGCTTATGCAGTGTGATTCTCAATATAAATATATAAGAGAGAAATTAAGAGATAGAGATGAAAATAGGAATAGTACAGCACGCGTTTACCGACGACGTGGCATCCAACCGGGCGCGCAACCTCGCCGCCATACGCACATTGGCCGATGAAGGAGCCCGCCTGGTGGTTCTTTCGGAACTCCACGATTCCCTCTACTTCTGCCAGAGCGAGAACGTAGACAATTTCCGGCTTGCCGAATCGTATCCCGGAGAATTCATCAAGATATATTCAGAAGCCGCCCGCGACAACGATGTGGTGCTGGTGGCGAGCGGATTCGAGCGCCGTGCCCCCGGCCTCTACCACAACACCGCCGTGGTGTTCGAGTCGGACGGCAGCGTGGCCGGCCGCTACCGGAAAATGCACATACCTGACGATCCGGGTTTCTACGAGAAATTCTATTTCACGCCAGGCGACATGGGTTTCCACCCTATCGAGACCTCTGTAGGCAAACTCGGAGTGCTTGTATGCTGGGACCAATGGTATCCGGAAGCAGCCCGCCTGATGGCGCTTGACGGCGCGGACATACTTATATATCCCACAGCGATAGGCTGGAATCCGGACGATCCCGACGACGAGAAGCGACGCCAGCGCGAAGCATGGATCACAGTGCAGCGCGGACACGCAGTGGCCAACGGTCTTCCGGTGGTCAGTGTGAACCGTGTAGGATTCGAAGAAGATCCTACGGGGGCATCGTCGGGCATAGACTTCTGGGGATCAAGTTTCGTATGCGGTCCGCAGGGTGAGTTTCTCACCTCAGCTCCCGACGACCGACCTGCGGAAGAGATAGTGGACGTGGATCTCGCCCACAGCGAGAACGTGCGCCAATGGTGGCCCTTCCTCCGCGACCGCCGCATAGACGCCTACGGCGACCTGACGAAGCGATATCTCAAATAATCAAGATTCGCATGCTCAGTTTGAATTGAAAGCCACCTGACGTCTGGATTTTCAACACAAAGTCGGAGATGCGAAACTTCAGTAAAAAAAAGACATTAAAGTTGGACAAGAGCATAGAAATAGACGGAGTCAGCCTTCACTACCGCGATTCGGGGGAGACGGGACTCAAGCCCATAGTGATAATGCACGGATGGGGATGCACGCTCGACACGGTGAAAAGCATTGAAGACATATTCCGCGGCAAGATGCGCACCATCAACGTGGATCTTCCGGGCCACGGACAGAGCAGCGAACCGCCGGCGGTGTGGGGCATAGAGGAATACACCCGCGCCATCGAGAAACTGATAGCGGAACTCGGGCTGCAGAAGCCCTCGCTCGCAGGGCATTCTTTCGGCGGACGCATCAGCATACTGCTGAGCTCACGCAATGAGGTAGACAAGGTGCTGCTCGTGGACTCCGCCGGCATAAAGCCGCGGCGCGGACTCAACTACTACCGCAAGGTCTACACCTTCAAAGCGATGAAGCATATCGTCAGACTATGCTTCGGCAGCAAGCGGGGCGGGGAGATCCTGGACAGGATGCGCGGCAAGAACGGCTCGGCAGACTACCGGAACTCCACACCCCGCATGAGAGCAATCATGAGCAAATGCGTCAACGAGGATCTGCGCCACGTCATGCCCGGCATAAAGGCACCGGTGCTTCTGGTGTGGGGTGAGGACGACACCGCCACACCCCTCTCAGACGCCCGGCAGATGAAACGCCTTATCCCTGACGCCGGACTTGTAGCCTACCCGGGATGCGGGCACTACTCATTTCTCGACAATCCTTTCGGATTCAAGGCTGCAGTGACTTCATTCTTCAATATTTAGACCCAATTTCATAAAATTCAAGCAAAAGTGAACGCATTCTCCATAAGCATACTTACCATCTGCGGCATCTACATGCTCTACAACTTCAAGCACGACCTGCAGATGCTTCAGCAGAACAGTTACAGGATAGACCGCTACTGGAAATGGCTCAACCGCTCGGGCGACATCTCGTCGGCGACGCGCCTGGTGAACGTGGGCGTGCTGTTTCTCCTCTTCTCCACGCTGCTCACCCCCGCCATCAACGCCATGATAGCAGCCTGCGTCTGCGCAGGTCAGGCAATTGCGGCGCAGCGCGTGAAATACAAGAAACCACTTGTCTTCACCAACCGCGTGCGCCGCATCTACGGCGTATGCGCGGCACTGAGCGCAGGCGCGGTGACAGCTCTCGCGCTCACCGCCGGCCGCGACGGCAGCGGAGCGTTCCTGTATTATTCGGGAGGACAGGTGACGCTCGGCATCCTGCTGATGATGTGCATATTCTCCTGGGCCATAGCCATCCTCGCCGTGTGGATACTGAAACCTGTGGAAGCAACGATCAACGCCAGATACCGCAATGAAGCCATCAGCATACTCCGCTCTAAACCGGAACTCAAAGTGATCGGCATAACCGGCAGTTATGGCAAGACCTCAACAAAGCACTATCTCCACCGCATACTTTCGGAGCATTACGATGTGCTGATGACTCCCGGCAGCTACAACACCCCGATGGGCGTGATACGCACCGTGAGGGAAATGATGAAGCCCTACCATGAGGTGTTCATATGCGAGATGGGAGCGAAACAGACCGGCGACATAAAGGAAATATGCGACATAGTGCATCCGCAGACAGGAATCATCACAGCCGTAGGTCCGATGCATCTGGAATCGTTCAAGACTATAGAGAACGTACAGGCCACCAAATTCGAACTTGCCGACGCGCTTCCGCCAGACGGTTTCGCTGTGATCAACAATGATTTCGAATGGTGCGCCAACCGCAAGACAGAAAATGTGGAGACTGCACGCTACGGAGTGTCCTCGACCGCAGGATGCGACTATTCGGCCTGCGACATAACATACTCGGCAGACGGCACCTCATTCGCTGTGGAATGCCCTGACGGCGGCCGATTTGAACTCAAGACGCGCCTCGTGGGAGAATGCAATATTTCCAATCTTGTGGCGGCAGTGGTAGTGGCGCTTCGCATGGGACTGAGCCATGAGGAGATCAGGCGTGCTGTGGAATCGATCGAACAGGTGGAGCACCGCCTGAGCGTGAAGCGCACGCCGGGAGGCATAACCATCATCGACGACGCCTTCAACTCCAATCCGGTAGGTTCGAGAATGGCAGTCGATGTGCTCTCGCAGTTCAAGGGAGGCCAGCGCATCATAGTCACCCCCGGCATGATAGAGCTCGGCACTGAACAGGAGGCGCTCAACAGAGCCTTGGGCAAGCATATCGGCAACAGTGTGGACCTGGCCATCGTAGTGGGCAACTACAACCGCGAAGCCCTCGTGTCGGGAATACTTGATTCGGGATTCGACAAAAAGAACCTGCATGTCGTCGATACGTTCGCCGACTCACAGGTTCTTCTCTCAAAGATTCTCAAGCCCGGAGACACAGTGCTCTATGAAAACGATCTTCCGGACTCCTTTAAATAATCCGATAAATAATCCGAAGATCAGAGATATGCTTCAAGCATTCTCTCGAGATCTGCGGCCGAATGCACTCCGGAGGCACGCCATTCAAGTTTATTGTTCTTGAAAATCATAAGGGTAGGCACTGACTGCACCACATACTTGCGAGCGAGCTCCTCGTTCTTGTCAATGTCGATCTTGATTATGCGGACCTTGCCCTCCATTTTCTGATGCAGCTCCTCGAGAATGGGATGCATCATGCGGCAGGGGCCGCACCAGGTGGCGAAAAAGTCGACAAGCACAGGTGTAGGGGACTGAATGATTTCTTCAAATGTTTCCATAACTGTTGTATTTTTTATATTCTTTCGGTGCGTTCAGATCGGAGAGATATGACCTGAGGCACGATATCTGTAACTCACAGAAGTTAAACAAATGTAGATAAGCATTGGTTCATGAGAACAATTTCGTGCCTGAAATTGTAAAAATAGCCAGACCACCGCTCTCCTACCCGGATTGGATGCCCACGCAGGAAATCACTCTTAATCCAAGTTTCGCGGGCTCAACTTGAAAGATGAATAAACTTAAATATAAACCCTAAAAAACACACAAATATGCCAGACAATCTGACACAAGACTGGGACCTTCTGAAAGGTCTGTCGCTCAACGACGCGATAAGCAAAATGGCCAACTCGCTGGTAGACTTCGCATTCAAGCTCGTCATAGCCATAGCCGTATTCTACATCGGACGCTACATCATCCGCAAACTCATAGCGTTTATCCACAACGTGCTTGAAAAGCGGAAGGTAGATCTCTCGCTGGCCACATTCGTGAGATCATTCACACAGATACTTCTCTACTTCATCCTTATAGTGACAATCGTCGGTATACTTGGAATCGAGACGAGCAGTTTCCTCGCCCTGTTTGCCTCGGCCGGTGTGGCCATCGGCATGGCACTCAGCGGGACACTCCAGAACTTCGCGGGCGGTGTGCTCATACTGCTGCTCAAGCCCTACAAGGTGGGAGAATATATCGAGACCCAGGGATATGCCGGCACAGTGAACGAGATACAGATGTTTCACACCGTCATCACCACTCCCGACAACAAGACCATACTCATCCCCAACGGCATGCTCTCGACGAGCAGCATAAACAACTACACACGCCAGCCGCTGCGCAGGGTAGACTGGACCATCGGGATTCAGTATGGCGACAGTTTTGAGAACGCATCGAAATCGATTCTCGCCATACTCAACTCCGATCCCCGCGTGCTGACCGACGGCAGTGTGGCCAAACCATTCGTGGGTATCACAGGGCTGGGCGACAGTTCGGTCAACCTGACAGTGAGGGCTTGGACCCACAGCAGCGACTACTGGGACCTCTACTTTGACCTCTACGACAGGTTCTACACCGAACTTCCGGACAAAGACGTGAACTTCCCATTCCCGCAGCTCGATGTGCATCTTAAGCAGAAATAAGGCCTTCAAGTTTCAGGGCACCAACCTGAAATTATAAGGTAAGGCGGAATCTTTCGGGATTCCGCCTTACTGTATATATGCGACCATTACGGAGGTCTCAACCGAGAGGCGACGTCTTCCCTGTTCATTGATGAACACTTTCGGCAGAGGGAAGATAGTCGCGCCAATAGGCGCGGACCACAGTGTATGCGCTGTCGGACACACCTGCCAAAAACTCGATCTTCACCGGGGGCAGGTCGTCAGGCATATAGCGCACCTCATTTCCCGCCGAATCCCTGAAGTTGTAGATACGGGATCCGACAGTTCCCTCCACATCCATACCGCCCGTCAGCAGAAGCGAGGGCATATCCCTCATGCCGACAGGGCCGTCATAGCACATCAATCTGAACCTTCCGCCATCGCGGTCTATTCTGAAGATACGGTCGCCATCTGCCTGGACAAGAGTCTCGACCGGAGTCCAGGATTCCCTCAACTGCGGCGGAAGCGACATTATCTCTTCCCTCGCGAGCAGACGCCTCAGCCCTGTCTCCGCCACAGACTCATAGTCGACAAACTGTATGCCATCGTCATACCATATCAGAGTTGAATCGCCGAAAGCCCATCCTCTCCAGCCATAATACTTCCAGTCGTCGAGACGGGAGTCTCGGGCTATCCTCCTGAGCGAATCATCCACCATGACATGAAAATAGTCTACCATGGCTGTCGAATCGGTGATATCCTTCAAAGGATAATTCCGATGCAGAGGATAAGAGCAGATAGAAGCGAACGCACGGGCATCGTCGTGTGCCAGTGCCCTCACGAGCAGCGACAAAGAGGAGTCGGGACGTTGCACATCGGGATCATCACAAGGCTCCCCCGCCCCGGCTTTATTGCCACAGGCAGTGGCGAAGGCTACGGCAGCGGAGAGACATAAGGCGGAGAGACCTGAACATCTGTAATTTTTCTTATAGTTTCTTTTCATAATTGTTCTGCAAATTGTTCTGTTAAACCCGATGAATCCCGATCTACGGAAAGAGAATCGAGGTCAGGGATATCCATAGACACATTCTGAACGATCAAGGAAGGATCCTTGACAAAGAGAGTGGCGAGCTCAGTCTCACGCCTTCGCTTTAGTTGCGACAACTGCTTGCCACGATATCTGCAATGCGCTTTATACGCATCCTCAATATCGCGGTCGCCACGCTTGAGCTTTGCGAGCACACTTGATTTCGCCACCACTCCCGGGCCGCAATTGTAGGCAAGCGCCGCGAGCAGCAGACTGTCGGCACCGAAACTTCTGTATCTTGCACACAGTTTTGCATAGTCGGCTCTGACGAGAGCATCTGCCTCAGCCTCGGAAAGGACTTTACCCCTCTTGAATTTCTCGCCCGGCATCACCTTATGACCATAACCCACAAGGGGCCAATGGCGTGCGGAATGGAGGCTTTCAAATTTTTTAATTATCTCTATGGCATCATCGAAAGTGGGTGCTTTCCGCGCCTTCACGGCAGCATGAGCGATCAGCAACGCCACAGCAGCCACCAACACTGATACCAGTATCATTCCATATCTTTTCATCTATCCATAGTATTATATCAGTATCATATCGACCTAAGTAACTATAATATAACCAACCTGAGGGAATTAAAGTTCGAAGCCGGGCGGGGAACGGCCCCGCCGGAGTTGTATCGACATAGGATGAGGCGGGAAAAATCAATAGGTTTTCGATTTTTTATCCAGCCAACTTCAATATCTCGGAATTTTTATGTAAATTTGCATGGGACTTCTTTATAATTTATTAGGCGTTCCTTTCCTGGTCATTATCTGAAATGGGTATTGCAATTAAGTTAACTTAATGCCGGTATTATCAAAATAAAGTGAAAGATACGAAAATTGAGTAAAAACAATATGGACGAGAGCAACGAAGCGATGGATCTCGCATGGCGGCTTGTGGAAGAGACCGGCGCCAACGTATTCCTGACAGGCAAAGCCGGCACAGGGAAAACCACATTTCTAAAACGTCTGAAAGCGGAGAGCAACAAGACAATTGCAGTTCTGGCCCCAACGGGAATCGCCGCCCTCAACGCCGGAGGCACCACCATCCACAGTTTCTTCCAGCTGTCGTTCTCGCCATATATCCCCGGCATAGGGCAGGCAGACGCAGGCACGAGCAGATATGACCGCTACTCGAAAGAAAAACTGAAGGTGCTGAGATCGATCGACACGATAGTGATCGACGAGATAAGCATGGTGCGCGCCGACGTACTCGACGCCATAGATGCGAAACTGAGAAAATACCGCAACCCGTCGCTGGCAATGGGAGGGGTACAACTGGTCATGATCGGCGATCTGCAGCAACTCCCGCCTGTGGTGAAGGAAGATGAATGGTCGTTGCTGAGCCAGCATTACAACTCGCCTTATTTCTTTGACAGCGACGTGCTCAGGCAATCGCCTTACGAGACCATCGAACTCACGAAGGTGTACCGCCAGCAGGACTCCGAATTTCTCGACATGCTCAACGCAATCCGCGACAACAAAGCCGACCGCAACGTGCTCGACAGCCTTAACGCACGCTACATACCGGGCTTCAATCCCAAGGAGGAGGAGCGCTATATCAGGCTGATGACCCATAATTACCAACAGCAGGAATTCAACGAGCGCAAGATGAAGGAACTTCCCGGAAAGCCCCACATCTTCACCGCCAGGACGGAGGGTGATTTTCCGGAAAGCATGTATCCCGCCGACGCGAGCCTCACGCTGAAAGTCGGTGCGCAGGTGATGTTTATAAAAAATGACTCGAGCGGAAGCCGCCGCTACTACAACGGACTGATCGGGATAGTGAGAAGCATCACCCCCGACGGGAAAGTAGCGGTAGCCAACGGCGACACGACGATCATGGTGGAAGAGGAAATTTGGGAAAACATCACCTACAGCATAGACAAGAAAGACAACCGGATGAAGGAGAAGATAGCCGGGACATTCAGGCAGATACCTCTGCGCGCGGCCTGGGCCATCACCATCCATAAGAGCCAGGGACTGACTTTCGACAAAGCCATAATCAACGCATCCTCGGCATTCGCCCACGGCCAGACATACGTGGCGCTGAGCCGATGCCGCACACTCAGGGGCCTTGTGCTTGAACAGCCCCTGCCGCCACATGCCATCATCTGCGACAACAAAGTGGCAGACTTCATCAGCCACCGCCGGTCGGATCAGGCGGATGCCAAGCGTGTAAGCGACCTCCAGTCGGGCTTCCGGCTCCGGGTACTTCTTGAACTCGTAGACCTCACATCTACGTATGAGGCGATGAAAGGGCTGCACAGGGCCGTGGAAGAAGCCCACAGCAAGACGTTTCCAAAAATGACAGCCCAACTGAGCGAGATTCTAAACAAAAAATGCAGGGCACTGCTCGACGTGTCGTATAAGTTTCAGAATCAGCTGCGCAGCATGAGCGCCGCCGGCGCGGGAGCCGACCGGATACAGCAACGCCTGTCTCTT
>USNC01000020.1 GCA_900555915.1 uncultured Porphyromonadaceae bacterium
TCCAAGCAGAACCATCGTATTTGTAGACAGCGTAGTAAGCGGTTGCCGCCACGTTGACCACCTTGCGCGGAGCGGAAGCGCTTTTGCCTGCGGGAGTGATCCCGGTCACGAGCATGTTGAAGAATTTGGGTGCGCCGCTGCTGTTGGATATGCTTGAGAAATAGCCGGTGAATGTGTATTTGCCGCCGTCTTCAAGTCCGGCATAGAGATCGGCCGGGAACTGGTAGAGGCTGCCGGTCGCCGTGGCTGCTCCCTCTACGCTTACATTGTAGTAATTGCCGGAGATGGAGAGTGTGCCGGTAAACTGCACATATTCAGCCGTGAAATCCTCAGTGCGGAGAATGGCGTTGTCCATATCCGCACCGGTCATCACCGCGGGAGCGGGGTATGACACCTTAGTCTTGCCAACTTTGTTGATCACACTCGAAGCCGGAAGCTGGAATCCTTTGTTGTAGCTTCCTACCTTGCCGCTAACCTCGAGCTGCTCGCCGATTGCATATTCATTGATGTCATAATTCTTGCCTATGTAGACGAGTATCGATCCCCCCTTGTCGGTGAGGATGAAACCCTGCTTGCAGATACCTGTCACTATGCCGCTCACTTTGATGTCGTCGTCTTTCTTGATGTCGCCGAGCACGTCTGTCTCCTCGAACTTCTCTTCTGTTCCGAAGTTTGGGTCATAGTCGGCGCTGCTGTAGTTGACCACTACATAATCTCCCGCTATGGCGTCAGGATATTTCTTTCCGAGCATATTGGGCAGATAGTTGGCGGCTGAATGTGATGGCGAGAATGCGGGAGCGTAATTCTCCTCGCTTCCATACACCTCCATGTAGTCCTCTTCTGAAAGGCTCCACTGCTTGGCGGCGTTGAGTCCGATCATTTCCTCGGGAAGATTCTTTGCTATCTTGTAGGTGATGTTGATGGAAGAACCTTCGGACAGTGTGAAATATTCGAAGTCGGGATCAGTGAGGAAGTTGGGGATATAGTCGGCCGGTGCGATCGCGGCATTGAAGTAATGGAGCGAGCCCAGAGCCTTCAGATCGTCGTAGACACCGGCGGCTTTGGCCTTCTCAACATTGGCGGAGTTGGCGACCAGATTGTCGTAGTCTGCGTCAGTGAAAGTGTAGTCGAGGGTCTGCACGTTGGAGAAATCGGCGCCACCTTTGAATCCGTCAAGGTATTTGTCGTTCCAACTGTTTTCTCCACAGGACGCTATGCCCAAAGCTACAGCACTGAGAATAATTGAATTCTTTATGATTGTTTTCATTGCGTGCAATATTAGAAATTAACTTTTAGTCTCAGCGAGAATGTGCGTCCGAATGAATAGATGGCGTAGGTCACGTTGTCCCAGGCGCCGTTTACATTGTAAGGAGTCTGCGCATCCTTCACGTAGTAGTTGTCAAAGAGGTTGTAGACGTTGCCGTAGAGTGTGGCGTTCAGGCCTCCGATTTTGAAACTGTAGCTTGCCGAGAGATCGAGTTCGTTGCCGAAAGGTATCTCCCACGGGTCGGCAAGTGTAACCTCGCTGTTGACACCGAATGCGGAGTCGCCGCTGAGATAGAAGTCAGAGTAGTTGCGTGCGCTGAAAGTCCAGTCCGCTCCTATGCGGAATCCCTTGAAAGGTTTGAATTCAACGCCAAGTCCGCCGGTGGTCTGAGCCGAGCCGCAGACCTTGTGGTTTTTCTGATTCAGGATAGCCCATGCGTGGTCGTCAGCCTTGATGCCGGATGCGAGTTTGCCGTTGTAGGTGTCGGCAAGAGGCATTCCCTGCTCGTTGTAGAAATAACCTTTCGGGTTGTTGCTCCATTTCCAGTCGCCGATCGACAGCATACCCTGAAGTTCAAACCAGCTGGTGGGTTTGTAGGCGAAATCCACTTCCACGCCGATGTGCTGTGCCGATACGTTCTCAAGGTTGAGGGTGTAGTAAGATCCTGCATCCTCGCCCGACTTTATCTGACCTTTGGCCTGTGTGTCGCGGTCGCAGCGGTCCATCCATTTTGTGAAATAACCGTTGATGGTAGCCGAGAATTTGGGTGAATGGAATCCGTAGCCGATTTCTACCGATCCAATCTTCTCATTGCGCGGATTGGGGTTGATGGCGTTGCTGGTCTCGGGGCTTAGGAATACGCCGCGCGAGAGGAACGGTGCCTTGGAGATGAAACCGCCGTTGGCGAAGATGTTGTTATGGCTGTCGATGTTCCAGTTGATACCGCCCTTGGCAGTTCCGCCGAGGAATGATTTCCAGGGTGTGGTGCCGTGTTCCTCGTCGTAGTAGAACATATCTTTCTTGCGATAGCTTGTCACGTTGAGCGAGCCTGCCGCGAAGGTAGTGACAGCTCCGTCGAGAAACTTGTATTCTGCCTGACCGTAGATGCCTTCCTGATGTGTGAAACCGTCATAGTTGCGGTAGACTACGTCGCCTACGCCAAGTTTCTCATACTGCCACATCGGGTTTGCAGCCGCGGCGTTGTTGGCCGGATTCACGTTCTTACGGTCGGAGTCGTCGATGAAGTATTTGCCGGAGAAGAGGTCGATGATCTCATTCCTGTGGTGGCCCACATAGTATCTTACGTCGACACCGCCGGTAAGGTAAAGTTTGTTGGGGATCACTTCGTTCTTGTAGGTCGAGACAAGGCCGTACCATTCATGGCTGTTGATGCTTCTTGAGAGTGCCATGAGCGATCCGCTGTTGGAAGCGGCGTTCAGGTCCTGGATGGCGCCGAAGTCGAATGTTCCGTCGGGACGTCTGAATTTAGTGGTGATAAATCCGTTGTCCGCACCGCGCCAGTTGTTGCGGTCGGTCGATGTGCGTCCCTGTCCGCTGTAGCCGCCGCCCGATGCGAGCGATACGTATAATGCGGATGAGAGCGACGAGCGCTCGTTGATCTGCCAGATGTGGTTGAGGGAGATGATGGGTTTATGATACTGGTTTCGGTATGCTGTGCGCTGACGACCCTCGTTGTCAAAACCATAACCGGGGTTGTATCTGTACATGCTTTTCCCATTCATATATTCCTTGGCATTCTGCCATTCCTGAATATTGAGCACGCCATACACGTTGTTTCGCTGGTTGTGCCATTGGGGAGCGCCGAATGCTGTCAGAGAGAGCTGATGGTTGTCGGAAAGTTTTTTCGATACATTCACGAAGTAGTTCCAGGCCTCGAATTCTGTGCCCTGAATGTAGCCGTTACCCCATTTGCGGCTTCCGAGCACGCTGATGGCCCAGCCGTTTTTCATGAGTCCTGTCGATACATTGAAACCGACATCGTTAAGACCGTCGTTGCCGGTGCCATACCAGATGGAACCGCCCTTTTTCGCATCAAGACCCTTGGTGGTGATATTGATCGTGCCGCCGATGGAAGGAGAGGAAATGATGGCTGCTCCAAGTCCGCGCTGCGACTGAAGGCTTGTGGTCACACCGCCGAGACCGGCGAAATTAGACCAGTAGATGCCACCCCATTCCATGTCGTTCATGGGGATACCGTTTACGAGGACGGCCACGTTGGGAGCCTTGAATCCGCGCATGTTGATTTTAGCATCACCGTAACCTCCGCCGTCGGGAGTCGCCCATACGCCAGGTGTCATTTTCAGCACCTCGGGAAATTCCTTGTTGCCAAGTTTCGCTTCGATCTGGCCTGCGGTAAGTTCCGACATCGCGATCGGAGTCTCACGGGTGCGTGCCTTTGATGAAGTCACTAGAAGTGCGTGGGGCATGGGGTTTTCCGGATCCAGCACTATTGTGCCGACACTGGACTCTGCCTTGACTGACTTGTCTTTGTAGCCGACATAGGAAATTCTGATTTCCTTTGTCTTGTCAGGTACGGAGAGTTTAAAGTTACCGTCGATGTCAACGGCTGTGGCGAAATTAGTGCCCGGCACGCTGACTGTGGCTCCGATCAGGGGTTCGCCCTGTGAGTCAAAAACGGATCCGCTGCATGTGTAGTTTGCCCATAGGGCGCTGCACATCATCATCAGTGCGGATAAGAGAAACAGTCTCTTCATAATTGTTTTTTGTTGGGTTATTAATGTATGGATTGTACTCTCATTCAATGTCTGTCTTCGGTCAATGTCGTGGTATGGTTTTTCTTCGACTTGATCCTGACCTTATACATGTCGAAGCCTTTGCCGAAGACGCCGTTGACGGCACCCTGCGTGATGAAGGCGTCGTCGTCGATGCCTTTCACCAGGCGCATGATGCCCGGCGCCTCTATCTTGCGGCACCATACCATCAGTATCTTGATCGGTTTCTTGCTGTACCATCCTTCGCCGTCGAGCACTGTCACTCCTCGTTTCGCTTCGTTGTTGACGGCGTCGGCTATCGTCTGCCAGTGATGGCTGAAGATGATGAACTGCACAGCCTGGCGGTTGCCGGTGACGATCATGTCGGCGCAGTATGACGCTACGAAAGTCACAACGTAGCCGTAGACGATGAGGGGGACGCGGAATTCAAGCCGTTGTGCGATCGTTCCCTCGAACGGGAGGAAGATACTGCTGCTCACGATAAGCATGTCGGTGATCACCATGGCGCGTCCGATGCTGACGTTGCTTAGTTTGGTGACCATCGTGGCCACGATGTCGGTGCCTCCTGTCGATCCGTTGTGGATCAGCACCGTGCCGACTCCGAGACCGCAGAGTATGGCTCCGAGGATGGCGCTGAGCGACATGTCGGGAAGTATCGGGTGGCTCAGGCTCATGAAGAAGGATTCGCCGATTCCTATGGCGATCGACACTACGGATGCACCGAAGATGGTGCGGATCACGAAGGTCTTGCCCACGATCTTGAACGACATTCCAAGCAGGATAAGGTTGAGCACATATTGTGACACCGCTACCGGAATATATTCGTTGGAGGCGAAATATACGAGAGTGCCCACGCCAGACAGTCCGCCCATCACTATCTTATGCGGGAGTATGAACGCGCAGAAGCCGAAGGCATACATGAATATGCCTAAAATTATCATAACATAATCAAACACAAGGCTTTTTCGCGATGCGCTGAATCCCAGGATTGTTTTCATACCGCAAAATTACAAAAATTTCCTCAATATATCTTAATTTTTTTTAATGCAGTACCTGTTTTTTGTGTTAAAATCGATATGTTTTCGAGAAATTTTTCATGTGTGCGCTTATAAAAAAGTCCGGCCCGGGTAGCGGGACTGGACTTCTGGATATCTTTATCGGGCCGGTTGTATCAACCTTGCCTGATGATTTTATGAAATGGGGTTCAACAATACTAATCTGAGATAAAAGTCATGAGACAAACCTCAAATAAACTAAACTTATAAACTTATAAACTCATAAACTTCAAGTTGAGCTTGCGAAACTTGAATTCTCGAACCAGTCCACATAGGCCCTGTTGACCCGTCTGATACCGCCGGGAGTAGGGTAGTTGCCCGAGAAATACCAGTCGCCGGGATAGCCCGGGCAGGCCTTGTGGAGCCCTTCTATGCTCTGATAGATTATTTCTATATCCGTGCCGTCGGGGCGCACCATCTCGGCTATCTTTGCCGAGATCTCGTCGTCGGTGAAATGGGCATAGATGCTCTTCACGTGGTTGGTGAGAGGCTCTCCCTCTTTCTTGGCGAGTTCCTTCCTGCATGCGGAATAGACCGAGGCGAGCACATATTCCATGCCGCGCTGTCTGAGCAGAGCCACTGCTGCCTTGAATGCGATGAATTCCTCCATGCGGCTCATGTCGATGCCGTAATAGTCGGGGTATCTTACCTGCGGCGACGACGACAACACCACTATCTTTTTCGGATTGAGGCGTGCGAGCATGCTGAGGATGGATTGCTTCAGTGTGGTGCCTCTCACTATGGAGTCGTCGATCACCACAAGCGTATCCTTCCCCTCTTTCAGGCAGCCGTAGGAGATGTCGTAGACGTGGGCGGCGAGATCGTTGCGCACGTCGCCCTCCGCTATGAATGTGCGGAGTTTTATGTCTTTTATGGCCGCTTTCTCTATCCTTATCTCGGAGTCCATGATCCGGCGAATGGCCTCGCGGGTCAGAGTCCCGTCGCTTTGCAGGGCGAGTATGCGTTCGGTCTTGTAGTCGTTGAGATAGTCTTCAAGACCTTCCACCATTCCGTAGAACGCCACTTCGGCTGTGTTGGGTATGTAGGAGAACACGGCGTCGGATATGTTGCCTTCTATCGATTCCATTATGGCGGGCACAAGCAGACGTCCGAGCTCCTTGCGCTCGCGGTAGATGTCGCTGTCGCTTCCGCGTGAGAAGTATATCCGCTCGAAACTGCATCTTGAGTTGGACCGCATGGGCAGAATGCGCTCGATCGTCGGCACTCCGTCGGGCGAGACGAGCAGTGCTTCTCCCGGCTCAAGTTCGCGCACGTCCTCTTCTCTGACTCCGAATACGGTCTGGATCTGCGGTCTCTCGGAGGTGGCCACGATTATTTCGTCGTCGATATAGTAATAGGCGGGTCTTATTCCATTCGGATCGCGGAACACAAACACATTACCCGAACCTGTGGCTCCGCATATCACGTAGCCGCCGTCCCATTCAGGTGCTGTGGCCTTAAGTACGTTGCGGATATCGAGTTCGTTCTCTATCAATTTCTCCAGCTGATGGTCGAGGTAGCTGTCGTTGCGCTCATCGCGGTGCCGGCGGTAGATGCGGTGGTTTTCCTTGTCGAGCGCGTATCCGAGCATCTCGAGAAGTATGATTGTGTCGCTGTGCAGGCGTGGGTGCTGTCCGCGATTCACAACCGAATCAAAAAGTTCCTCCACGTTGGTCATGTTGAAATTGCCACACATCAGCAGATTGCGGCTCCTCCAGTTGTTGCGCCTCAGAAATGGGTGCACGTATGCCATTCCGCTTTTCCCGGTGGTGGAATAGCGGAGATGTCCGATACTGATCTCTCCGATCATCGGCGCTTCCGATTCGGCTTGTTCGGGAGTCATATGCTCGAGATCGGCCTGGCTCAGAGTCTTGCCGATTCTGTTGAATATCTCCTGTATGGCCTGAGGGCCGAGTTCGCGTTCCCTCCATACGTATTCGTTGCCGGGCGCGGACTTCAGGTTGACCACGCCAACTCCGGCCCCTTCCTGACCGCGGTTGTGTTGTTTCTCCATGAGAAGATACAGTTTGTTGAGCGCATACGCGTATGTGCCGTATTTCTCTTTATAATAACCGATCGGTTTGCGGAGGCGAATCAGCGCGATTCCACATTCATGTTTTAATGGCTCCAAAATGACTTTACCTTTATTGTTTACCTGTGGTGTGGTGATGGCAGGAGTATATTCCGACTCCTGCCACCTGTGTGTGCTCTGTTTACTTATACTTGTGGTCGCAGTAGCGGCAACGCAGCGAGCCGTCTTGGGCTATGTATGCGCGGCGCGGCGACAGCTCATTGCGGGTGATGCATTTCTTGTTCTCGCATCGGAGATTGTCCGGAACCTCCACCTCTTCCTGCTCGGGCATGCTGTGGCTGGGATCATCTTTCCAGTCGAGAAGGCTCGAGATGAGCGCCATTCTCACAAATTTGCCGTTTTCCACCTGGCGGAAATAAGCGGCGCGTGGATCGGCGTCCACTTCCTCCAGAATCTCGTTGACGCGGGGTAGCGGATGAAGCACTGCCATCTTTTCCTTGGCAAGTGCCATCTTGGCGTTGTCGAGTACAAACGAGTCTTTGACAGCCTCATACTCATCTTCGTCAAGAAAACGCTCTTTCTGCACTCTTGTCATGTAGAGCACGTCGAGTTCCGGCATTGCCTCCTCAAGCGTGTCCACTTCCTTATATTCGAGACCGAGACGGTCGCAGACGTCCTGCTTGATATAGTCGGGAAGTCTGAGCTGAGGGGGAGCGATGAGCACTATCTTTATTCCTTTCTGTCGCGACATGGCTTTGATGAGGCTGTGTACGGTGCGTCCGAAACGCAGGTCGCCGCAGAAGCCTATGGTGAGATTGTCGAGGCGTCCGAGCTCGCGTGTGATGGTGAGCAGGTCGGTCAGTGTCTGGGTGGGATGTGCGTGGCTTCCGTCGCCGGCGTTGATGATGGGCACCCTGCTCACTTCTGTGGCTGCGAGCTGCGCGCCCTCGATGTGGTGGCGCATCGCGATTATGTCGGCGAAATTCTCCACCACTCGCACGGTGTCTCTCACCGTCTCGCCCTTGCTTACCGAACTGCTGGCCGCATCGGCGAAGCCGAGCACGTTGCTGCCGAGTTCCATCATCGCGGCAGTGAAACTGAGGCGGGTGCGGGGCGAGGGGTCGTAGAAGAGGGTGGCAAGTTTCTTGCCCTTGCACTTCTCGGAATATTTCTCGCGGTTGTCAATAATGTCAAGCGCAAGGTTTATGATTGACAGGGTCTCCTCAACGGTGAGGTCTGTCGGGTCGATGAGATGTTTCATGAGATCATGCGTTTTGCCAGGATGAATCGCTCGGATTGTCACGGAATTTCAGAATCCTGTTTTTCCATATCGGCTCGATATAGCCTTCTTCGGCCGCCACTTCCACGAGTGTGTCAAGATTAGACAGCGAATGGTTTGTGACGTTGGCCGCAGCAAGTCGGTCGGTGGCTTTCTGCATTCCGTAGGTGAAGATCGACACGATGCCGAGCACTTCGGCTCCCTCCTCACGCAGGGCTTCCACAACCTCTATGCAGCTTCCGCCGGTGGAGATGAGGTCTTCCACCACCACTACCTTTGTGCCGGGCTCGCACTTGCCTTCGATGCGGTTGCCGCGTCCATGGTCCTTGGCGCCACCGCGCACGTAGCCCATCGGTTTGTCGAGAAGCCATGCTGTGATCGCGGCGTGGGCGATGCCGGCGGTGGATGTGCCCATCAGCGATTCAGCCTCGGGATAATGGGTCTTGATAAGTTCGGCCAGACCTTCCTCGATGTCTTTGCGCACCTTCGGGTAGGAGAGGGTCAGACGGTTGTCGCAATACATCGGGCTCTTTATGCCTGAAGCCCAAGTGAAGAGATTTTCGGGGCGGAGGAATACCGCGCCCACACTAAGGAGATCTTTAGCTATTTTCTTTTCCATTGTATTTTTTTCTATGTTGTCGGTAAGGATCAGCGCATTTTATGTTATTCGCCAAGAAATTCCTTGCAGCAGCGCTGGTAGGCGGCCAGCGGATCATCTGCCTTTGTGATGGGGCGTCCCACCACGATATAGTCCGAGCCTATCTCGCGGGCTTTGGCGGGAGTCATCACGCGCACCTGGTCGTCGGCGGCTGAGTCTGCGAAACGGATGCCGGGAGTGACTGTGACAAATCCGTCGCCGCAGGCTTCCTTCACGATCGATGCCTCCCTCGGAGAACATACCACTCCGTCGAGCCCTGATTTCTGCGCGTTGCGCGCGTAGCTGGCCACTACGCTGTCCACTTCGCCGGGAATGAGTATATCCTCGTTCATCAGTTCCTTGCTTGTGGATGTCAGCATCGTCACGGCGATAAGCAGCGGGCGTGTGCCGTCGGGGCGGGTCAGCCCTTCGATGGCGGCTTCCATCATCTTGTGGCCGCCGAATGCGTGCAGGTTGGTCATATCCACGTCGAGGTGGGAAAGCACCGACATTGCGCTTTTCACTGTGTTGGGAATGTCGCAGAGCTTGAGATCGAGGAAGATCTTGTGTCCGCGTTTCTTTATCTCCCTGATTATCTCCGGTCCCGCGGCATAGAATAGTTCCATGCCTATCTTGACGTAGGGACGGGTGTCGCCGAAGCGGTCGAGAAATTCAAGTGTCGCTTCCATCGATGGGAAGTCGCATGCGATGATTACATCTTTTGCCATGATATACCTATGATGTCTTCTATGTTGTTTATTTTTAGTTTTTTCATTACGTCGGGCAGTTCTTCCGATATTCTGAGCCCTGCTTTCGGGTCGACGAGATTGACCGATCCTATCTGCACGGCGCTCGCGCCTGCCATCATCATCTCCACCACTTCCTCTGCGCAGGATACCCCTCCGCATCCGATCACGGGGATGTGGACCGCCTGCGACACCTGATAGACCATCCGGACGGCCACCGGGAATACGGCCGGTCCGGAGAATCCTCCCATGCGGTTGGCTATTACAGCATTGCCGGTGTTGATATTGATGCGCATTCCGAGAAGTGTGTTGATGAGGGTGAGTCCGTCGGCTCCCGCTTCCTCACAAGCCTTCGCTATCGAGACAATGTCGGTGACATTGGGCGAGAGTTTTATGAACACCGGCTTGCTTACCGCCGCTTTCACAGCCCTGGTCACCGCAGCCGCCTGCTCGGCCGATGTGCCGAAGGCCATGCCGCCGTTGTGCACATTGGGGCAGCTTACGTTGACCTCGATGATGTCCACATCCTCGCAAGCGTCGGCCTTGCGGCAGGCCTCGGTGTATTCTTCGATGGAGAAGCCGCTGACGTTGGCTATTATGCAGCCGTTGTATATCTTGCGAAGTTCAGGCACTTCGTGGCCATAGACTTCATCGGCACCCGGATTCTGGAGCCCGACGCTGTTGATCATGCCGTCGGGGGTCTCCGCGATGCGAGGTGTCGGGTTGCCGAGGCGCGGGTGAAGCGTGGTGCCCTTGACTGATATGCCGCCGAGCACGTTGAGATCATACAGATGCGCGAATTCCTGTCCGAATCCGAATGTCCCGCTGGCCGGTATCACCGGATTGGTGAGAACCTTGCCGCATAGGCGGGTGGTGGTGTCCGGTTCCGCCGTCAGTCGTCTGTCGCGGGGCAGGGTAGGGGTCGGAGTCTGGTTGCCCTCGAATTCTGTCATGAGCAGGGCGCTGAACACCGGGCCATCCTTGCATACACGTTTAGGTCCCCACGGAGTCTCAATGGTGCATCCCATGCAGGCTCCGAAGCCGCATCCCATCCTTTCCTCCATGCTGACCTCGCCAGATTCGCAGTCGAGTTCTTTTCCCAAAGCCTTGAGCATCGGAAGCGGTCCGCAGGCATACCAGAAGTCGTAGCCCTGCATCTCGCCGCTGCGTATGGCGTCGGTCACGAAGCCTTTTGTTCCGTAGCTGCCGTCGGCCGTGGCCACGCTGACTGTGGCGCCGAGCGCGCGGAATCTGTCGGCATAGAATATTTCTTCCGACGTGTTGAAACCTAACGCCACTTTCACCTCTTTCCCTTCAGATATCAGTTTTCTTGCCAGAAGATAAAGAGGAGGGACTCCCACTCCGCCTCCGGCCAGAAGAGCGCACTTTTCCGTGCGGGACGTGTCGAAGCCGTTGCCAAGACCTGTCAGGAGGTCGAGTTCCGTGCCCGGTGTCATGGCGGCCATGGCTTCTGTGCCCTTCCCTACGGTCTTGAACACAAGTGTGAGCCGGTTGCCTTCGATGTCGCATACCGATATGGGTCTGCGCAGATACAGTCCGGGTATGGATATCTCCACAAACTGTCCGGGGCGTGTGAAGCCCGTGCAGTCGCCTCGCAGTGTCATCTCAAACACGCTTGATGTCAGTCTGCTTATTCCTGTTATCTCAAACTTCATATATGCTCTTTATAATATATAACCTTTATTTTGTACTTTTTATTATGTATTTTCGTATTTTTCAAGCCATATTTTATAAAAATGGTTAATTTGACTCGCGAAAATACAAAATCACCTGCTTATCATGCCGTTTCCCTTTCTTCCTGACTCGGCGTCGATGGTGGATACTCCCATTGTGATTTCCTCAAGCACGTCGAGAAGCACGCGCACTGTCTCGAGGGCTGTGAAGATGGTCACATTGTTCTCGATCGCGGTCCGCCTGATCTCGTAGCCGTCAAGGCGCGTATGGTGCTGGTTCACGTCGATTGTGTTGATGACGTATGACACGTGTCCCTGCCTCAGCGATCTTTCTATGTCGTGGCTGCCCTCGCTGAATTTACCCATCACTCGGCAGCGGATGCCGTTGCTCTTCAGATACATGGCCGTGCCTCTTGTAGCCTCTATGTTGAAGCCTGTCTCTTATACACATCTGACGCTGCCGACGATCTTAC
>USNC01000021.1 GCA_900555915.1 uncultured Porphyromonadaceae bacterium
ACGAGATCGCTCAGTGTCTCGTGGGCTCGGAGATGTGTATAAGAGACAGAGAGATGGCAATGTCAGCGCTTCAGCCAATCTATGACTTCAACTGCACATTCCTGTGCGCGGACATCGATTCTCTCCTCAAAGCCAGAGAGGATTTCTACGAAGATTTCAATGTTACTGAAGATCTTGTCTGATCTTTATATCCACTCCGGTTTCCGCAATTATGGCTGAGGCTGCACGTTCCTTGACACCGGGAATGGCCTGAAGCTTTCGTGGCTGGCCTTGATTTTTCATTCTGCCGGTGTAAAAATCTCAAAATTTTCATCTAAATTTGTAATTTTTTATCTAAATTTGTAATCATAGAGAACCTTTAGAACAAGGGAAGATATTGCAAAGGCTATGGATTGCCTGAGCATAACGTCCTACTTTTGCGTTCTTTTTCAAATCAGACCTTCCGGCATGTATCCGTTTTATAAAATTTTCAATTTTCGCAGGCTCAACTTGAAGTTTATGAGTTTATAAGTTTATGAGTTTAGCCTATTTGAGGTTTGTCTCAGGACTTTTATCTGAGATCAGTATTGTTGAATAAGCTAACTTAATACCAAGATTATCAATATAACAGTTCAAGATGCGAAACTTGAGTAAAATTTTATAAAAGAGCATGGCCGACAGGCGTATGCTGACGAAATGACAAAACGTAAATATCAAACCATCAAACGAAAATAGAGTATGTACGTAGCAATTCTTACATACAAGCAACCTCTGAGTGAGGTTGACAAATATCTTCAGGCTCACCGCGATTATCTTGCCGGGCACTATGCCGCCGGAGATTTCATCGCATCAGGACCGCAGAATCCGCGCATCGGTGTATAGTATTATCATATTGCTGCGCCTCAACGTGGAGATATTGAGAAACTTATGAAATAAGAACCGGTATCAAGCTATGAGGATTGAATTTCACAGACCAAGCATGCGGCTACAGCCGTTTATCCGTTATTATTGGATTCTGAAAGCGAATGAAAATATTGATGCTCTGACATTTCCAATCGGATGCCAGCAACTGATTTTTCATCGCCGTAGTCGGTTTTATATTCCGGAATTGGAGGCTGAACAAGCAAGATTCTCCATAAGCGGTCAGGTTAATTTTCCCGCAAGGATTCAATCATCGGGCGATATTGAAACTATTGTCGTTGTGTTCTATCCACATGCCATAGGCACAATGTTCAATATTCCGGTATCGACATTCTACAATCAGGAGATTGACGGCTATGCACTCGGCGACAAAAGTCTGAATATCCTTGCCGATGATGTGCTTAATGCCGATGATTCAGACGAGTCTGTCAAAATTATTGAAAAGTGGTTGTTGTCGCGATTGGAAGAATCTGCGTTTTATAATTTCAAAAGGGTGGGAGCATCACTACAACAGTTGTTTCTTGATAACACTATCAACGTCGATGGCATGGCACAACTTGCCTGTCTGAGCAGGAAACAGTTTGAGCGGGTGTTTTTCAATGCCGTAGGGATGAAGCCAAAGGAGTATTCCTGTTTGACACGCTTTCAGAAATCGCTGTGGCTCATGCAGAACGGAAACCGTGATTTTGCCGACATGGCCTACTCCTGTGGATACGCCGACCAATCGCATTTTATCCGGGAGTGTCGCCGCTATTCAGGAACCACCCCGGCAGAATTGCTGAAAACACAGCCGGTTTATTCCGATTTGTTTGCCTCACCGTTCTGAATGTCTCTTTTCTTCTATCGAGAACAACGGCAATGTGCTAATTTTGCCGTAAAAAATGAAAGAAGTAAACCCCAAGGAAACGACGCGGGCCTATGCCTTCGAGATGTGGATGAACGCTCCGATGCCCATGGTGACATTTTTCAAAACCCTTGATGTCACGAGATTATTGAAGGTAAGCAGGAAGCGTGGACTTAAATTCAATATGCTCCTGTGTTGGTGCATCGGACGTGCCGCCTCGCAGATAAAGGAATTCCATATGCTCCCGGTCAATGGCAAACTCATTGAGTACGACACTCTCGCCGTCAATACTATCGTGGCCGACAGTCATGGCGAAGTCAGTTCGTGTGATGTGCCGTTCTCTGATGATCTGGCGACATTCAATTCCGATTATCTCCGACTTACCCGACAAGTGGCTGAAAGTTGTGAGAACCATGACATGCCCGACAGCATGGTGATCGGCACCTCCGCACTTGCCCGATACGATATAGATGGGGCTGTAGGAATGTACAGCGGCATCTTCAACAACCCGTTCATGATATGGGGCAAATACAGAAAACGGTTGTTCAACACCACTCTCACCGTTTCATTTCAATTCCACCACACTCAGATGGATGGAGCACATGCCGCCCGCTTCCTTGACTTATTGCAACGGGAAATTAACGCTATCCACTGATATTGCATTATGTATCAAATAAGCGCGTCCTTCTGCTTCGGCGTCAGATTTGTCGGCACTTTATAAGCGGTCAGGTGAATTTTTCGGCAAGGATTCAGTCGTCGGGCGATGTTAAAACTGAAAGAATGTTAGAGATATCGCAGAAATTTTGTAACTTTGCATTCGGATAGGGGTATGGCTGAGCCTATATCCCGGAAAATTCAAGATACGTACAAGAAAATGATATCAGCATATAATCTACACGACATCCCTCAGGAGTATAAGCCATTCCTGACTGCGGCCCTGACCATGGCGGAAAAAGCCGGAGATATCCACATGCGGTATTTCCGAAGAGGCAATCTTGAGCAGTCGACCAAACTCAACGACAGCGACGTCGTCACTATAGCCGACAGGCAGGCCGAGGCTTTGATCCTTGATTACGTCCGTCGGCATTTTCCTCTTCATGGTATCATCTCGGAAGAATCCGGACGGGATCATGATGATCGGGAATGGCGTTGGGTGATAGACCCACTCGACGGCACTACAAATTTCGCCATGGGACTCCCGGTTTTCTGCGTCTCAATTGCTCTTGAGCACAATGGGGAGGCCGTGGTCGGAGTGGTGTATGCGCCATACCTTGGAGAATGTTTCCATGCCGTAAGGGGAGGGGGAGCGTGGCTCAACGGAAACTCCATCCGGTGTTCCGACAAGGCGGAGATCTCAAAGGCGGTTGTGGCCACCGGAATGCCATACGACCGCAACGACAATGCCGACAACAATCTCGCGGAGATCGGCCGTATGGCATTGCGCGTAAGAGGAGTCAGGCGGATGGGATCGGCGGCCATCGACCTCTGCTATACGGCGGCCGGGTATCTCGACGCCTATTGGGAGTTGAATCTTAACAGATGGGACGTGTCAGCCGGGCTGCTTATAGCGGCAGAGGCAGGCGCTGTTGCAGAATCGATCCGCACCGACAGGAATCATTCGGTGCTCGTGTCCAATCCCAACCTTCTCTCGGCGATGCGCCGGATCCTTTTTCAGAAATCATGACGCCGACACGCCGAGATGACAGCAAGAGAATTCGAGACATATTTCAGAAAACTGTATATGCCATTGGGCATGTACGCCCTGCGTATCGTCGGCGATGCCGACGATGCGGAGGATATCGTGGAGAATGCTTTTCTGAAGGTCTGGCAGTCAGTCTCCTCGGGCGCGTCGGTGGAACACTTCGATTCCTTCATCTACCGGTGTGTGAGGAATGAATGTGTGAGTTTTCTCAGAGGGAAGAAAGATATGGAACACATGGATTCCATACCGGATGTGTGCGAGGAGGTGATCGACACTTCATTCAGAGACGCGCAGATATGGAAAGCCATCGACCGGCTTCCTGAAAAATGCCGTGAGATATTCCTGATGAGCAAGCGTGACGGCATGTCGAACGAGGAAATCGCATCGGAAATGAATATCTCGGTGAAGACGGTCAAGAACCAGATGACCAAAGCGCTCTCTCGGCTCAGAGAGTCATTGGCGGTCGGGCACAAGCCATTCTTCCTGCCTTTCCTGTAGGAACCTTAATTTTCGACTCTATCCCTTAACCGCCAATTTCAAAAATTGCGCAAATGGATTCACGACGCATCGCAGGCATCAATCCTTGACAGCCTTGACAGCCCTTACAGATGCAGCCAGTTGTGGTACGTCTTGCGAGCCACTACGATTGTCTGTATATCCAACGTAGTACCTGCTACTATTCACCCCTACAAATCTACCCTCCTGTAAAATGCCCATCATCATCGGTTTGCCATCCTTTGAACCTGAAGCATTGTAATACGCTTTACCCGAGCCCCCCGGACCCTTCCTCTGCAAATTGCCGGCAAGGTGCAGATATATATATTTGTCGTTGGCTTTTGACTTGACAAGCGTCACGCTGACATTGTTGATCTTACGTGCGGGATTATTCCTATCCTTAAAATGATAGATCCGATCATCTGTTGTCACATCATATTTCCATCTTGATTGGGCACCTTCTGCCTTATAGCCATCGCCGTCATACCAGTCTGCATAATGCGCGAGATCAAGAAACTCATTGACAGTGGGAGTTCTCCATTCATCTCCCCAGTTAAAAGAAGCGGCATCATGCTCCGGATCACCAGAGGTCCACTCACCATAAAATATTGTGTCCATATCGTCTCCACCTACCGATAACATTGAGGTCCGCCCCCAGGGAGCGAATTCTCCATATTCATCAATCTTTTTGGCGCCGACGTTGAAAGCAGCCCACTTTACGGGAAGTCCCAGGTCGACCGCGACTTTCGGATATGCGTAATCCTTGGTTTTGTCAGTAAGGTCGGCCACAACGAAGTCGCCTGCCTTGTATTCGATATCTTTGGTAGCTGTCACATTCCATGTATATTCATCGCCCCAGGGGACGTTGGTGAGATATTCCGGACCGTAGTCGGGATTCTCTTCCCTGTCAGTGTCTTGGGGATCGAGCGGCATCACGGTGCCGTCAAGTTCATCGTATGTGAGAAGCTCAAACTTCAGCTTTCCACCTGTTCCTATCTTGCCGTCGACATCGCCGGCCACCTGACGGATTATGTAGGCTGTCAGCACATTGTCCTGATAGTTGTCTTTTCCGTATTCTCCCACCTTTACAAAGGGCTCCTTGTCGTCTTTTGATCCGAGGGTGAGCTTAGTCACCCCGTCGCCCCACGGGTCGCCGCTCATTCTGAGTTCCGATCCGCCGGGAATATCGAAGATGAAACCGCGCAGCATCACCTTGTAGACCACCGTATGCGGGTGATAGAAAGTTATCTGGTGGTCGTGCTTCAGGTTGGCTTCCGTGAGATTGTCTGACCAGTATTCAGTATATAGTTTAGTCCCGTCAGGTCCCAGCACATGCTCCGCATACTTCAGATGCTCCGTGTCGCCATTCTTCTTCTGCACGTAAGCTTTGTCGGCAAATTCCTTGGTGTCGTAGTCCACATCAGGTTTGTCGCGATATTCAGGGAATGTATATATCGCCTTTCCCTTCCAGTGCTCCCAGTTGAGTATATATCCCTGATGCACGAACACGGTGTGGGAGGTTCCGGCTCCGGTGTTGGCGATGAAGTCGTAGTAAGGCACCGGATCATTCATCGAGGGATCCGGATAGAGGCGGATCACGTCGCCCTCGTCCCAGACCATCTTGAGATTGCTTGACTCCGGGTCTTCCTGATAGCCGAGACGAGTGTCGGCGCCGGGAAGCACTGCTGTGAAGGAATATGTGTTTTCTTCTTGTGTGGGTTCTGACTGCGGCCGGTCGTAGTCGCTGCAACTTGCGAGACACAGCACAGCCGCCATTATAGCCGGAATAAACCTGAGTGTCATAGGTAAGCGTTTGAAACTTTGATTCACAAATTGATAGCGCTTCGCTGTGTGGGCACGGGCGTTGGCGCACAGTGATGCAGCATGTTGCAAAATTAGAATTTTTCTTTCAATGTTGAATGTTTTTAAATGTGAATAAATCTGATAGTTTGTTAAATTTTGTTGAATAGAGCGGGTTGGAGGGGTTATCAGGGTTATCAGGGTTATCAGGGTTATCAGAGTTATCAGTTACGCGCTTTGTGCGAAGTGTTAAGGGTGAAGAGTTAAGGTTGAAGGTGTTTTTGGGGCCAATAGTTGGGAATGTCGGCGATTATTGTTAATTTTGTGTTTTCAAACCAGAGTTCCCGCTCGTGGGGTCTTAATAATCAAACAGCAATATGATAGATTCCGCTTCCGTTCCCGCCCGACGGCATGCCAGGGTAGATGTGGCCGATGCCTTGAGAGGTTTTGCAGTCCTCGCCATTGTCCTGCTCCATTCGATAGAGCATTTCAATTTCTATTCGTTTCCCGACACGTCGGGGCAGAGCCAATGGCTCAACTTCACCGACCGGGCTATCTGGGACGGATTGTTTTTCGCCTTCGGCGGCAAGGCCTACGCCATATTTGCGTTGCTCTTCGGCTTCAGTTTCTTTATCCAGCATGACAACCAGCGCATGCGCGGGTCGGACTTCCGGCTGAGGTTTTGCTGGCGACTGCTGATACTTTTTGTGATCGGCAATATCGACGCCTGCTTCTTCACGGGAGAGATACTTGTGATGTATTCGCTCATCGGTTTTGTGCTGGTGCTGACGTGCAGGATGAGCACGAAGGTGTTGGTGGCCATAGCGTCGGTATGTATGCTGCAGCCGGTTTTTCTCTATCAGATAGTGCGTGCGGTCGCCACGCCGGGCTATGAGATGCCGATGATCGACGACGGACCGTACTGGACGGCGGCCTACGCAGCGCAGTCGTCGGGCAGTTTCGCGGAGATGGTGAAGGTGAATCTGTGGGAGGGGCAGCTTGCCTCCCTTGCCTGGGCCTGGGAGCATGGCCGCATATTCCAGACAGCCGGTCTCTTCATATTCGGAATGCTGACAGGAAGGCAGGGATGGTTCAGGAAAGAGAATCTGGGCAAGTGGGGATATGTGCTTGCCGCAGCGTCGATATGCTTCTTCCCTTTGCGTGGACTTAGCCTGATGGCGGGCGACTATGTGGCTGACCGGAATCTGCTTGAGCCGCTGCAGGCGCTGCTGACGTCGCTGGCCAATGTATGCTTCATGCTGATGCTCGTGAGCGGGATCCTTTTCGGTTTCTACCGATCCGCCGGGGTGGAACGCGCTTTGCGCTGGCTTATACCCTACGGCAAACTGAGCATGACAAACTATGTCGGGCAGGGCATCATAGGGTCTGCGCTTTATTATCATTGGGGCCTTTATCTGAGGCTCGGCATCACGGCGAGTCTGGGAGTTGGAATCCTGATAGTGGCGGCGCAGTATGCGTTCTGCCGGTTCTGGACCGGGCGCCACGGCCACGGCCCGCTGGAGTATATATGGAAAAAGGCCACCTGGATATGACCGTTTGTTGAGGTCGCCCGCTCAGAATTTGTAGGTGCCGCCGATGAAGCCGGAGTGAGTGATGCTGTTGTTTTTAAGTCTCGGATGGCCTGAATACAGGCTGAAGTCAGTTATGCCGTAGCCGATAAAGGCGATAAACCGGTCTACCTGCAGGTTGATTCCGGTCTTGATGTCCCAGCAGCATATCCTGGCGTTGCGGCTGCCGCGGGCGCCGGGCGATATCACCAGTCCCGGCTCTGCGAAAAGGTGGAATGCGGCATCCATACTGTGCCAGTAGAGAATCCCGGGTGAGCGCAAAACTATGGCAGGATTGAACTTGAAGCGTGTCGTATAGTATGGAGTATCGTAATAGTCGTAGTCGGGGTAGTCACAGACTGAATTTCTGATCAGATCGGCCAGTCCTTCGATTTCCTCGGCTATCCCGATGCTTGCCTTCAGTCCGACGTAAGGTATCGGGAAGTAGGCCGCTCCTATGTCGAACTGCCAGCCTTCGCTGTTCAGGCCGGTAAGAGCGTCTGCTTCCCAATGCATGGTGCGGTCTCCATCAGTAAGAGTCTGGGAAAATCCGTCTGTGCGGAACAGGGCGCAGAGCAGTAATGCTGCAGCGCGCGTCGATAATTGTCGCAGAATTCGAACCATTGTTGTTGTTTTGCTTTTATATTGCAAAATTACTGAATTAATTCGGATTATCGCGCGTTGAAATTCAAATTTTTTATAATATATGAGAATCCCCGGCAGCTGCATGGCCTGCCGGGGATTCCGGTTATTTGGAAATCACATTTATATGTCTCACCATCGGGTGAAGAATGCGTCTCTTCTTGGATTCCAGTCGGAATAGTCTACGGTGTGGCCGCATTCCGGATATATCACGAGTTCCTTGGGCGACGTGATCAGATTGTAGCTGCTCATGTTGGTGTGGGGAGGACATGTGGGATCCTGCAGTCCTATTCCCATCAGCACGGGGCACGTGATGGACCGGGCGTGGTTCTTGATGTCGAAATAGGAGAGATTGCCATACATCGCATCCTCGCTCAGTCCGAGCTTAGAGGCAGCGTCCTTCACGGGAGCGGCAGGCCAGTCTACGATGCGGAAATAGTCGCGGAAGTCGCTCATGAAGGGAATGTAGGGCGCGATGGCGCGCAGCCTGCCGTCGCCGAGGGCCGCCGCCACGAGGGTGAGGGCTCCGCCCTGGCTCCCGCCTTCGGCATATAGGCGCTTGGTGTCGGCCTTAGGTAGCATCTCAAGCACGTCGAGAGCGCGCACGGCGTCAAGATAAGCGCCTTTGTAATAGTATGTGTCCGGATCGTCGAGATGATACTGTATCCAGTCGCCATACCGGTTGCGCGGCTGGCTGTAGAACTGCCCGCGCACGCTTGTCATCATCTCTATCCAGTCAGGCCTGCTGTCGGGGTCGAACTCCCAGGGCTGACCGCCGTAGCCGTTGTAGTAGACCTGTGCCGGAAACGAACCCTCCGCTTTGGGAACCAGCACTACGGCGTCGATGGTGTCGCCGCCCCATGAGCGGTAGGTGCAGCGGAACGCGTCGCGTTTCTTTCCGGAGAGTTCCGGCGCCGGAGTGAGTCTCATGTCGGCGGGAATCTCGGCGAGCTCTTTCTTCGCCTTGGTCCAGAATGCGTCGAAATCAGCTTTTGAGTCGGGCAGCGACACCACATTGGTAGGCTCGTAGCCTATCCATGCCGAGGCGATTGTGTTGCCGTCGTCTTCGATATAGCACCGGTAGAAGCCCGGATTCCGCAGCGGCAGGTCGACGGCAAGCGAATTCTCTCCGGAGATTGCGAATGTGCGGTCGAAGATTATGTCTGAGGGCATTGTGTCGGGAGTGGCATATACGCGCAGGGTTGAGGCGGCGGGGCGTCCCGTGGTGTCGGTGAGCGATATGCTGAGCGATGGCCTCTCCGGAGCGTTCCACCATAGGTTGTGGCTCCGGTCGATTTCGGCCTTGAGGTCCTTCGCTACGAGTGGCAGCGGCAGCGCCGCCATCGTAGCGAGAACTGATATAGCATGAAAAATGTGAGCGTATCTCATGTGGGTCATTTCTTGATGAGTCTGATTACGCGGCTGCTGTGGTCGGATTTCCTGCCCCAGTCCACATCATGCTGCTCGGGAATCTCGAGACCGTTCGACATAAGGTAGCGTCCGGTGAATTCCTTGCCTTCATATTTGAGCGGGTTCTTGTCGATGCGGTTGAGTTCCTCCACCACGTAGACGGCGTCGGGGTCGAGTCCGGCCATCGGGACGCGAGGCAACTGTGGATTGACGTCATTGTTCATGCGCCACCAGAAGAATACCGCCTCGTCTTTTGCCGGGGCCACATACATCAGCGAGGCTGCGCCGAGATGGTCGTAGGGGGAGAGCAGGCGGTAGAGGTCGCCCTGCTGCACCACCGGACGTATCTTCTTATAGTCGGCGATAGCCTTGCGGGTCTGATCTTTCTCCTCTGCGGTCATGTTTTTCGGCTGAATCTCCATGCCCAGGCGTCCGCTCATGGCCACGTCGGTGCGGAACTTCAGCGGCGTGATGCGGTTGGTCTGATGGTTGGGCGAAGCGCTGATGTGCGAAGCCATTGCCACGGCCGGGAAGAAATGGCTCGTGCCCCACTGCATGAATACTCGCTGGTCGGCGTCGGTGTTGTCGCTCACCCAGAACTCGTCAAACCAAGGCATAAGGCCCCAGTTGGCGCGACCGCCGCCGCTGGCGCAGTTCTGGATTGTCACGTCGGGATATTTGGCGCGGATGCGGTCGAGTGTCTTGGTCAGTCCGCGGTGGTATTCGATGAAGAGGTGGCTCTGGTTGTCGGCCGAGAGATATTGCGAGCCGTGGTTCATGATGGGGGCGTTGGCGTCCCATTTGATATAGTCGATCGGATATTTGCTCATGAGCGTGTCGACTACGGTGAATACCAGATCCTGCACCTTGGGGTTGCTCATGTCGAGCACCAACTGTGTGCCGCCGCGTCCCAGCACCGGTTCGCGGTTGGTGGGCTTGATGATGTAGTCGGGATGCTTCTCGTAGAGCTCGCTGAGCGAGTTGGTCATCTCGGGTTCGATCCAGATGCCGAACTTAATGCCGTTCTTGTCCGCCTCGGCGCAGAGACCCGCTATCCCATTGGGGAGTTTGGCGGTGTCCACGGTCCAGTCGCCGAGCGCGTAGGAGTCGTTCTTTCGCGGATATTTTGTGCCGAACCAGCCGTCGTCCATCACGAAGAGTTCACCGCCCATGTCGGCGATGTCGCGCATCATCTGGGCCATTCCCTCCTCGTTGATGTCGAAGTAGACACCTTCCCAGGAGTTGAGGAGTATTTTCCGGAGGTCGTTGCCGTGTGCGAGACGGTGGTTGCGTCCCCAGCGGTGGAAGTTGCGGCTCACGCCGCTCTTGCCTTCATCGCTGTAGGTCAGAGCCAGCGGGGGAGTGGCGAAGGACTCTCCTTTCTTCAGGTTGTAGGCGGAGTTGTCTTCGTTGATTCCGGCGAAGAAATCGTGGCGGTCGCTGTCGCCGGTGTCGATGCGCAGGCGGTAGTTGCCGGGATAGCAGAGTGCGGCTCCGATGGTGCGGCCGCTGTTTTCGCGGGGCTGTCCGTCGAGGCTGAACATCACCTCGCCGTGTGAGGTGTGGCTGTTGCGTGTGCCGTCGGTGTTCTTTATCACTTTCATGCCATGCTGCAGCGGACCTTCATCCATGCGTGCCTCGTTGGCCCAGGTGCCGTAGAAACTTGTCAGGTGCACGTTGTCGCGGCGTATCGGAAGATATCCCGAGGCGAATTCTCGCAGCTGCACGGTGCCTTTTCCTTCATTGACAGCCTCGGCCCAGGTCTCTATCACTTCCTCGCCGGGATAGGTGCGGTAGTTGATGTTTATGCCGAAGGGATAGTGCTTGTCTTTCATCTCCACGGTGACAGTCTTCGCTCCGTCGGCGCCGGTGGATTCCCTCACTCCGGTCACAGCCATGTCGAGGGTCATGTTGCCGTCGGGGTGGGTGACGCTCATGGCGGTCTCGCGGTTGTTGGTCAGTCCGTACACCGGATATGCGTCGGCCCATAGAGAGGAAGTGCCGAGGTTTGCGAGGTCCGTGTCGGTCAGCCGGTCGCCGTAGTACATAAACTTGAGAGGTTGCCCCTCAGTGGCCTCCACCACGAGCGATGTGCCGGGAGTGGAGATATGCACGGCCTCGGCCGATGCGGCGAGAGCGGCGCCGATGGCGGCTGAAGTCAGGAAGAATTTGCTGAGTCTTATCATGTTTAGGTAGTTATGATGTTTTTGTAGCGCAAATATAGTTTTATTTGGTGGAATATGCAAGAAGATACCATGATAGGTCAACAAACCGCTAAAAAAGTATTATAATTCAAGTTTCGCTTTTCGCTAAACTTGAGGTTTAACAGTTTATAAGTTTATGGGTCGGTTATAAGTTTATAAGTATATAAGTTTATGGGTTTATGAGTCGTTTATAAGGTAATTTTATGAAGGAGGCTTAGTTAAGTTACTCAAGTTTCGCATCTTGAACTTTATTTTGACAATCTTGGATTTGAGTCAGTTT